>JAIDMV010000172.1 GCA_029050385.1 Anaeroplasmataceae bacterium
AATATTTATAGCATTAGGGGCAATATTATTAACTAATCCAGATGAAGAAGATTATTTAGTTTTATGTGTATTACTATTTATTCTTGCCGCAATTATGCTTGTGTTGGGATTGGTAGTGGTGGTAATGCCAACAAAAACTGTAGAATTGGTAGACAATAAATTAGTTATTGATCGCTTTAAATATGAACCAAAATCTTCTACATTTGCAGATTCTGTTAGTAAAAAACTTATTATTCCAACTAGTGAAATTGTTGATTTGCAAGTTCAAGGTGCTAGTAAGTCAAGTTCAATTTTGGGTGCTTTTTTGGGTGGAGCTATTGGCGCTGCCATTGCTGGCAATAGAAATCCTGATAAACTAATTATTAAAACAAAGGATTCACAAGTTGTAGTATTTGTTCCTCAAGTTGGAGGAAATAAGGTTAAAAATGCAATTAAATTAAATCAAGAACAAGTAGATTTTGAACAAAAATTAGATGCTGTTGAACCAATGAAATCATTGGATGAAGAGGAATAAATTTTTATGAACTTTCATAATGAACTAGAAAAATTAGGAATTGTTCTAGATGAAAGGAAAACGAAGCAATTTGAAGAATATTATCAAAGACTTATAGAAGTAAACCAAGTGATGAACTTGACGGCTATAACAGAAAAAGATGAGGTCTATCGCAAGCATTTTTTAGATTCTCTAGAAATTATAAGGGTGCTAGATAATAAAGATAAGTATACATTATGTGATGTAGGCAGTGGAGCAGGTTTTCCCTCAGTTCCTCTAGCAATAGTATCTGAAAAAGTAGAAGTGACAATCATTGATGCTTTAAACAAAAGAATCAATTTTTTAAACGATTTAATTCAAAAATTGTCTGTTTCTAATGTAAAAGCAATTCATGCAAGAGCTGAAGATTTTGCAAAAGAAAAAAGAGAACATTTTGATGTTGTTACTGCTAGAGCTGTAGCAAGGCTCAATGTTTTAGTAGAATTGTGTTTGCCTTTAACTAAGGTGGGAGGTATATTTGTTGCTATGAAGGGCTCTTCAGGTAAAGAAGAACTGCTGGAAGCTCAAAAAGCAATAGACCAATTAGGTGGAAAAGTACAGAGTATTGTTGAATTTACGCTTCCAGATGAAGAGGATCAAAGGCAAATTTTAGTTATTCAGAAGATAAAAAGCACTCCCGCTAAATTTCCTCGTAATTTTAATAAGATTAAGGAGTGTCCTTTGTGATGTATACATTAGGTGAAATAATAAAAACTAAAAAGCCTCATGTCTGTGGCTCTAATGAGTGGAAGATTGTTCGTATAGGAGCTGACATCAAGTTAGAATGTTGTGAGTGTGGGCGAGTCATTATGCTATCTTCATATGAGTTAGACAAAAGAATTAAGAAATAAAAAAACAGATACAAAGAAATCAAAACAGCTTTTTTAAACAATCAAAAAAATTTGAAAAAAGTTCTTGATTTCTTTTTTTGTCTGCGGTATAATGTAAAAGCACTTATGCGATAAGGGCTTAATCTTATACATGGTTGGGTAGCGAAGAGGCTAAACGCGGCAGACTGTAAATCTGCTCCTTAGGGTTCGGCGGTTCGAAACCGTCCCCAACCACCATCTTAATTAATTTGGGGGGTCAATTTGCTTGACAACAATTCAGATTAATTATATAATGATTAAGCATGTCAAAAATGATGTGCAATTTTTAGTCTTTGAAAACTATATATGACGAAGAAAAACGACGAAAAAAAGAAGCCAGATTCATTTAGGTG
>JAIDMV010000173.1 GCA_029050385.1 Anaeroplasmataceae bacterium
GATATAGAATTTCCCTGATAATTATAAAATAATGTATTTCCAGGCTTCTTAGAAAGAAATGGTCTTCCCTTTTCAATGTAATTTCTTAAAGCAAGTACTGCCATATCCCCTAAAGGTACCATGCGTTCCTTATTTCCTTTTCCTACTACAACAATGTATTTTTCTCTTAAATGAATATCTGCAGTACTTAAGCCTACTAGCTCACTAATACGTAAACCTGAAGCGTAAAGAGTTTCTATCATTGCTTTATTTCTAAGACCGAGTGGTGTATCCGTTTCAATAGATTCTAGCATTCGATTGATTTCATCCTTACTTAAAACCACAGGTAAAGGTTTAGATGGCTTGGGAAGATCAATAAATTTTGCCGGATCTTCATCCGCTATTTTTTCTGAATATAGAAATTTATGAAACTCCTTTATTGCAATAATCTTTCTTGAAATCGTCTGCTTTGACATATCTGCACGCTTTAAAGAGGCAATATACTTATTAATATGCTCTTCAGTAACCATCGTAATGTCCTTAAGATTCTGATATTTAACCAAAAACTCCCCATACAACTCTAAATCTGTCATATAAGCAGAAACTGTATTTGAGCTTAAACGTTTATCTGTTTGTAAGTGATATCTAAAATCTGAAAACTCATAAAAGCTAACTTGTCTATCCTTCAACCTCATCACCTCCTACAAAAACTTCAAATACAAGATTACCTAACCATATTTTATCCTGTTTTATTCGAATGAAGTCGTTTTTCTCTTCAATTAACTCATTTTTATATAAATAATCAAGGTCAAAATCATCCTTTGGATATGTTTGAAATTTTGAGTAATACTCGTTTATACGAATTCCTTTAAGCTTTCTTAACCCTAACATCATAAATTCCTGCTTCTGTTCGCGTTCAGAAATATACGTTTCTGTTTTCTTGCCATCATAATAATGATGTAAGGAAGCCGCATTTTGAATTCTTTTATTGTGAAAATAGCCACAAGCACTTGCTCCTAGGCCAATGTATTCCTGACAATTCCAATAGCCTAAATTATGTATCGATTCATATCCTTTTTTCGCATAATTGCTGATTTCATAGTGCTTAAACTGCCTCATTTTCAGTTTTTTGGTCAAATAATTGGCCATATCCACGACTAAATCATCATCAGGAAGGGTAATTTGAGTATGTTTCATTTGATAAGAAAGGATGGTTTTTTCCTCTAATATCAAACTATAATAAGAGATATGGGGTACTTTTAGCTTTAAAACCTTCTTAACATCTTCTTTTAGTTCTTTCATAGTTTGTCCTGGAAGACCATACATCATATCTACATTGATATTTGATATTCCTTCCGTTTTAAGTAGTTTTACTGCCTCATAGACCATTTTTTCTGTATGATTTCTCCTAATATTGTTAATAAGAGTTGAATTGAAGCTTTGTACACCAATACTTACACGATTGATATTGTACTTCCTAAACAATTGAATCTGAGATAGGGTTAATAACTCGGGATTGATTTCAATTGTATTTTCTTTAGAGTTCATTAAATAGGGTTCTAAGGCTTTCAAAAGCCGTTCAAGATGGATGAGATTTAGGGAATTAGGGGTCCCACCACCGATATATACACTTTCTGTCTCTTTAGACCATTTTTTAAACCAAGCTTCTTTTTCATATGTAGATAATTCTTTTAACAAGCAATCTAAATAC
>JAIDMV010000174.1 GCA_029050385.1 Anaeroplasmataceae bacterium
AATGGATTCTATATGGTTCTAAATGGAACCTTATTGTCTAAGGATTTGGTTAAGTTCTATCAATATAATGGTCAATTCTTCAATCCGATTCAACAGCTTGCAGATCAATTTAATCAGCTACAATCCGCTTTTGCTTCCTCTGAGCGTATCTTTGAAATTTTAGATATGAAGGCACAAATATTAGATAAAGAGGATGCCATCGTGTTAGATCATATTGAAGGTAGAATTGAATTTGATCATGTGTGGTTTGCCTATAATGAGGGGAACTGGATTTTAAAGGACGTTTCCTTTACAATAGAACCAAATCAAACAGTAGCCTTTGTTGGAGCCACAGGAGCAGGTAAGACGACAATACTTGCCCTAATTGTAAGAAATTATGAGATTCAAAAAGGTTCCATTCGTATCGATGGAATAGATGTAAGGGATATTGCCTTAGAAAGCTTAAGAAGCCATATCGGACAAATGCTTCAAGATGTATTCTTGTTCAGTGGAACGATTCGTTCTAATATTACGATGCGTGATGAAAAGTTTTCAAATGAAGAGGTCATAGAAGCATGTCGTTATGTGAATGCATCACATTTCATTGAAAAGCTAGATAATAGCTATGATTATGAGGTTTTAGAGCGTGGAAATAACTTTTCTTCTGGTGAACGTCAGTTATTATCTTTTGCTAGAACCATTCTTCATAAGCCCAATATTATGATTTTGGATGAGGCAACTGCCAATATTGACACAGAAACTGAGGTTCTGATTCAGGATTCCTTAGAGAAGATGATGAATGTAGGGACTATGCTCATCGTTGCTCATAGATTATCTACAGTTCAGCATGCCGATAATATCATTGTACTACATAAGGGAAAAATTATGGAAATGGGTACTCATCAAGAGCTTTTATCTAAAAAAGGGTTATATTATAACCTTTATGAGTTACAATATAAGCATATGGATTAGGAGGTGAAGCTTCATGAAAAAGAAGCATATAATCATACTCAGTAGTATTATAGCATCTATAGTCATTATAAGTATTATTTTAATATGCTTTTTTAACATTCCTAGAATTCATTATGGATATGATCATGAAGCAGAAGCATATTATGTGGACAAGGTTTATGGGAATGCTAAAAGCTATGAGATAAAAGAAAGTATTCACAATAAGCCAGTAACGAAAATAAAAGCAAGAGCGTTTATGAATAAAACGAATTTAGAAGAAATTATTTTAAGTGAAAACTTAATAGAAATAGAACGTCTTGCTTTCTTGAATTGTAAAAAATTAGAAAAAATTGATTTATCCAATGTAAAAATAATTGGTAGAAATGCTTTTGAGAATTGTTCTAGTCTAAAATCAGTTCAGTTAAATCTTCAAGATATCTTAGGGGGAACTTTTATTGGTTGCAGTAATTTAGAAGAGGTAGAACTTATGAATACCTTATCCATTGGCTCTTATGCCTTTGGATATACAAATATTGAGGAAATTATCATTCCCAAAACCTGCTCCTTAGTCGGTGAAGATGCTTTTATTGGATGTGCAAATTTAAAAAAAGTGATTGTAAAATCATATGCTTTATTTAGTAATTCCTATTTAAAATCTTTAAATGGTGTTGAATTTCAGCTAAACTGAAAAGATTTTCTTTGAAAAAAGATAGGAATATGCTATAATTAAAAGACCTAGGAGGAAGATAGAATGAAGGATTTCGATATTATTTCAGATGGCGCCTGCGATTTAGCAGATGAAGCCGTTTCAAAACTAGGGATTAGAGTTGTACCTTTCTATGTTGCTTATGATGAACAGAATTATCTTAGGGAAAAAGTTGATTTTGCTGTTCAAGATTTTTATCAGAAATTAGTGGATAATCCAAATATTTTTCCAAAAACCTCAATGCCTACAGCAGAGGATTATATGAAAGAATTTGAAAGAACTTATGATTTAAATAAGGATATTTTATGTATAACCATATCTAAAAAGTTTAGTGGTTCTTTGAATTCTGCACTTATGGCAAGAGATATGTTCCTAGATGAACATCCAGATGCAAGAGTTGAAATTATAGATTCTACAATGCTTTCTTGTTCTCAAGGATTATTAGTGCGTGAGATTGCGCGAATGAAGGAAAATGGATTAAGCTTAGATGAAGTGATTCAAAAAACAGAAGAAATCAAAACAACAGGACGTTGTTATTTCACAATTAATGGACTTTCCTATCTACAGCATGGTGGAAGAATTGGTAAATTAACTGCAGTAGTTGGTAATATTTTTAAGGTTACTCCTTTGATTATTGCTAAGGATGGAGAAATTCAGTCTGGTGGTATAGCCTTATCTAGAAAGCGTGCTATTATGAAGATTTTTGATAAATTCGCAGGAATTGTGAAAAAATATAATTTGAATCTAGATGATTACTTAATAGAGGTCGGTTATGGTTATTCTTTAGAAGAAGGAAAAGAAATTGCTACTAAATTTGAAGAGATTTTTCATAAAAAGATTGAACTTATGGATCAAATTGGTGCTACAATTTCCGTTCATACAGGTCCATATCCTATAGGAATTGCCTTTATTAGAAAATATGATGCAAAATAGGCTTCAATTGAAGCCTATTTTTTAGGAGGATTTATGAAACAAAATATAAAAAAAATACTTCCTAAGTTAATATTATTTTTAATTCTTACGATTGTTGTTGTCATCGTAATTTTATCTCTTAATGATATGAAGGAGATAGGCAGTGTAC
>JAIDMV010000175.1 GCA_029050385.1 Anaeroplasmataceae bacterium
ATTAATGCCTATTTTAGGAAATATTGGTAATATTCAGTATTCTTTAATATCCATTATTGGTGTTGTATTTTATATTCTTTCTCTTCCTAATGTTTCGATAACAGGTGTGGGTGTAATGAGTATGTCTATTATTATTGCATTTCTTCCTATGTCAAAGCAGTTCAGTCAAAGCGTTTCAAATATCTCACAACAGGTATCTATGATAGCTATGGCTATGGCAGGTACACAGCGTATCTTAGATTTACTAGCAGAGGAAGCAGAACAGGATCAAGGGTATGTCACTTTAGTCAATACAGAAGAAGAAAATGGAGAATTAGTAGAAGTAGCCCATCGTAGTAATCATTGGGCTTGGAAAGTACCTCAAGACAATGGAAGTGTCTCCTTAATACCATTAACAGGAGATATAAAATTAGAGGATGTAGACTTTGGATATTTCCCAGAAAAGATTGTTCTTCACGATGTCAATATTTTTGCTAATCCAGGACAAAAAATAGCATTCGTGGGTGCGACTGGTGCTGGAAAAACTACCATCACCAATTTGATTAATCGTTTCTATGAGATTCAAGAAGGTAGAATTTTATATGATGGGATCGATATCACCAATATTAAAAAGGATGATTTAAGAAGAAGCTTAGGTATTGTTTTACAGGATACTAACCTATTTACAGGTACAGTAATGGAAAATATCCGTTATGGCAGATTAGATGCAACAGATGAGGAAGTCTATGAGGCTGCAAAAATAGCCAATGCTTATGACTTTATTACACGTTTACCTGAAGGCTTTAATACGATGCTTACAGGTGATGGAGCGAATCTTAGTCAAGGACAACGTCAGCTCTTAAGTATTGCAAGAGCTGCAGTTGCTGATGCGCCTGTTATGATTTTAGATGAGGCAACATCATCTATTGATACTAGAACAGAAAGTCTTGTTCAAAAGGGCACGGATCAACTTATGGAAGGTAGAACAGTCTTTGTTATTGCTCATAGATTATCTACTGTTAGAAATTCAGATTGTATTATGGTTTTAGATCATGGACGGATAATAGAACGTGGTAGCCATGCTGAACTTCTAAAAGAAAAGGGAACCTATTATCAGCTTTATACTGGTGCCTTTGAATTAGAATAAAATAAAAAAAGCTATGAATGGGATTTAATTCATAGCTTTTTTATTCATCAAACAAAGATAATTGCTGATATTCTTCCTCTTCATATAATGTATGTAT
>JAIDMV010000176.1 GCA_029050385.1 Anaeroplasmataceae bacterium
CTGTAGATGTTTCAAAATTAGGATTATCCTTGAAATATCGTATGGTAAAGCATTCTATCAAGGGGCTTGCAGGAAAACCTATTCAATACCTACAGGATACTTATTTGAATGAAGTAAAAGAAAAGAAAGCTATTTCTAAAGAATTAATAGAGCTAACAGATTCCAATTTGAAACGGGCTATTGAACTTGGAAAGAAATTCCATGAGTGTTTAGAGGTTTTGGATTTTCAAAACATTCAAATTGATGCCTTGCCAGTGGATGATTTTATGAAGCAGTCTTTACATAAGGTTTTAGCAACGCCTGTATTTGAAAACATTAAAAATGCAAAAACATATCATGAGCATGAATTCTATTTTGATTCCTACCATGGCATCATTGACCTTTTATGTATTTATTCTGATCATATAGATATCATTGATTATAAGCTTTCTCATACAGAAAGTGAAGAATATTTAAGACAGTTAGGTGTGTATAAGACCTATGTAGAAGCTCATACGTCTTTGCCAGTTACTTGTTATCTATTATCCATCCTAAAACAAGAAGTAAAGAAGGTTTTATAATTGAAAAAAGAACATCCTTTTTCACCAGTTTATGATAAGAAGTCCCAAATTCTTATTTTGGGTTCTTTGCCATCCATTGTTTCTGTAGAACGCGGATTTTATTATATGCATCCTCAAAATAGATTTTGGAAAGTTTTATCTAGGATTTATAAAGAGGATGTTTATAATAAGGATGTTGAAGCTAAGACTCGCTTTATTCTAAAGCATCATTTGGCTTTATACGATGTAGTCGCTTCTTGTGATATAAAGAATTCTAGTGATGCAAGTATTGAAAATGTGGTTTGTACAGATATAAAGGATATATTATTACAAGCACCGATTCAGAAAATTCTTTTAAATGGAAACAAAGCCTATTCACTGTTTTGTAAGGCTTACCCAAATTTAAAGGATATGGCAATTTATTTACCTTCTACAAGCTCTGCCAACGCAAGGATTTCTTTAGAGGAGCTTACAAGCGTTTGGGAAGAGGCTTTACGCAATTCAAATATTTTGATATAATACAGAATGAATTTAGGAGGAGTATTATGGAGTACTATCGCTGTGGAAAGATTATGACAACACATGGAATCAAAGGAGATTTAAAAGTTAAGGTCACCTCTGATTTTAATCGCTTTTTTAAAGGCAGCAAGTTATATATTTATCATAATGAAGAATATATTCCTGTTGAAGTGGAAAAGGCTTCAGACTTTGGGAAATATCTTTTAGTCAGCTTTAAGAATCTGCAGGATATCAATCTTGTTTCTAAATATCATTTGGATGAAATCTATGTGAGCGAAGAAGATCGAGAAGATCTCGATGAAGATGAATACTATTATAGTGATTTGGTTGGGTGTGAAGTTTATAATCAAGATAATGTTTTCCGTGGTGTTGTAGAAGAAATCAAGGAAATGCCACAATGTGATTACTTATATATTTCTTACAATCAGATGCATTATTATGTTCCCTTTATTAATGAATTTGTTTTAGAGGTAACAGATAAAATTATCATCCAAGAAATAGAGGGATTGATTCGTGAAAATTAAGATATTGACATTGTTTCCTAATATGTTTGAAGGTATATTAGGAGAATCGATATTAAAGAGGGCAATTGAATCAGGCATCTGTTCTGTAGAACTGATTGATATACGCACCTATTCCTTAGATAAGCATCATCATATAGATGATACCCCTTATGGTGGTGGAGCAGGTATGGTTTTAGCTTGTGATGTTGTAGATAGAGCGATAGAAGCCAATACTACTGATGTCTCCTATAAGGTGTTGATGACACCACAGGGCAGACCCTATAAGCAAGCTATCGCTAAAGAACTTGCCTCTAAGGAGGAGTTGGTTTTGATTTGTGGACATTATGAAGGCTTTGATGAAAGAATTAGAGACTATGTAGATGATGAGATTTCAATTGGCGATTATGTTCTTACAGGCGGAGAACTAGCGGCTGGCGTAGTTTGTGATAGTGTAATCCGTCTTTTAGATCATGCCATTCGTAAAGAAAGTAGTGAAGAAGATTCTTTTTCAGAAGGACTATTAGAATATCCTCAATATACTAGACCAGTTGAATATAAGGGCAAATGTGTTCCTGAGGTATTGGTAAATGGAAATCATAAATTAATCAGAGAATATAGATTAAAGGAATCC
>JAIDMV010000177.1 GCA_029050385.1 Anaeroplasmataceae bacterium
TTTAAAGTATTATGTTGATAGATATTTAGAAAATTTAGATATTTTAAAGAGTATAACTAATCTCTATAGTTTAGATGATACATTGGGAAAAATTGCATCTTTAGTTTGCTTAGAATGCTATATCAAGCTCAATAGTCCTATGACTCTACTTCATAGTCATAAGCTTTTGGATTTATTTTTGAAGACATCTGAATTTGACAATGCAGAATATGTGAGATATCTTCAAATTCTTTATATGATCCAAAACGATATGATGGATTGTGCGTATAAAGAATTTAAGTATATTAAGACAATAGAATATCGAAAGACTTTAGAATTTTTCTTTGATGTTCAAAGAAAGACTTTTAAGAAAAAAGATATTTATGAGCATTTGAGACCCTTTGCAAAGCTTTTGTATACTTATATTTTTGATTCTAAGAATTATTTGAAAGCTTTTTGTGAGATGGATAAGACATTAGGCTATGCTTGTGATTTTAGTTATAACATTGCAAACTATTTAACACTTAGTGATGATGTCGAGCGAAATGCAGAATTAACAGATGTTATTATTCCGAATATTAAGCAAACAAATAATGCTGCTGAACGAGTCTTTTTTTTAAAAGAGTTTTGTCGAATTTGCTCGAAAATTGGAAGATACAAAAGTTTTTGTAAGGCATTTGAAGCATTAAATGGAGGTGTAATAAAATGAAAAAGAAGATACTTTTCTTGTTGTTAGTGTTGGTTTTCACTAGCTTTAAAGTGAATGCAAGTAGTTGGTGTTTTGTTTGGGATGAAGAAACTACTACAATAGAAATTCCCTTAGGAGGAAATTTACAGAATTATATTTCTAAACCAAAAGCAAAATTATATCGAGATGGACAAGTCTTAGATGATGCCCAAATTAGTTATATTACTACAGGAGATTGGTTATATTTGCTTACTGATGTTGATACTCGTAAGGTAGGATCCTATCAGGTGTGGTATAAAGCAGTTGAAAATAAGTATAAGCCTGGTCAATGCCAAGGATATAAAACATTAGTTACTTTTAATGTAGTAGATGTAGAAAAGCCTGTATTTATCGATTATCCCAAGACGATTACCTATCTTATTGGATCAGTGAAACCAAAATACGAGGAGCAAATCACAGCAACAGACAACAGCGGAAATTGTAAAATTACTATAGATGATTCTTTAGTTGATTATGAAACTCCAGGGACCTATACGTTAGCTTTTCGTGCTTCTGATGGAAGAAATATTTCAGAGCAATTTATGGAAGTTATTGTTAAGGATCCCATTGGGCCGATTATTACTTTTTTAGGAGAGAATAATCGAATTCTATTGACAAAAGGAGAAGAAGCAAAACTTCAAGCATATTTTAAGGCGATAGATAAAATAGATGGGGATGTCACAGATACGATATCTTATACTCCTTTTTCAACCGAAATTGCAAGAAGCTTTGATTTAGAGGTAACCTTCTCTGACAAGAATAAGAATACTTCAAGCATGATTGTGAAAATTGAGATTGTTGATAAGGACGAGGTTAGTATTGAACTATATAAGACTGTCTTGATTTTGGAGTATAATCAAAATGTTGAACAAGCGCTTATGGAAAATATAAAAAGTGCCAACCTAGGTAAAACGAACATTTTGAATGATGTGGTTATTCATAGTGAGCATATTAAAAATGAAGTTGGAAGTTATGTTGTCTCTTATGAATATGTGAATCAAGATAAGGTAGGTAGAGTAGAGTGTGAAGTAAAACTTCTTTCTAATTCTGCACCCATTCTATTGGTAGAAAATTGTAATGCTAGTTTAAATGGCAAAGTAAATATTTTAGATCATATTCAGGTCAATGATCCTTCAGATTCTGATATTGCATCTAAAGTTGAATACGATGATAGTCTAGTAGATTATTCCAAAGCTGGTACATACCCAGTACGAGTTACTGTAACAAACTCCTCTAATCTTTCCACTTCAGAAACATTGTATATTACAATCCTTGATAATAAAAATTCTATTGAATCTTCTAGGAATATTTTTATAGTACCAATCCTTATTGGTGTTTGTCTTATTGGTGGTGGAATTGCAGTGTTTCTTTATTTTAAGAAAAAGAGAAATTGCAATAACGACCAAAATCAACTATAATATAAGATAGATAAAATAAGGTGGTGAAGGTATGAAAGGTTTTTTATATGGTCAAACAGAATATAATTT
>JAIDMV010000178.1 GCA_029050385.1 Anaeroplasmataceae bacterium
GAACAGGCCCGCTGGGCCTCCCAGTCGGCCCGGATGCTGGACAAGCTGACTCTGGAGCTGATACACGCCGGCGGCATGTCCGTCCGGGACATCCAGGCGATCACGCTCAACAAGCGCTATCAGGTGACCACGGACTATGTCGACCTAATAAAACGCGCTGCCCGCGGCGATTATGGCGACGTTGCAGTGGCCGGCCCTATGGACGTCAAGACTGCTTGTGATGCAGAGAGCGCATCGATTAAAAAGATCGGTTCTGAAGTTGTCGGAGATGCCGACGTGCTGATTATGCCTGATCTTGAAGCTTCGAATACATTTTATAATTTAAAAGTTTATCCACAAAAAGAGTATTGTAAAAAATAGCACTGCCTGCCATAGCAATCATAATATCCTCCATTGTATCTGCCACAGGAGATTTTCCCATGGAGATAGATTCTAAAACACGCTGAACATCTTCACCTGTGATACAACTTGATATGTACTCAAAAACTTCCCATAGTGCAGCAATCCCCATAGTGAATGCAAATATAATAACCATAAAACCTGCAGAATTTAATTTTCTTCCATTCCATCTCAAGAGAAAGACAAATACAATCAAACTACAGACAAATCCAAAAACTCCATGCATAATTAAATCCCAGCAATGTATCTTATCATAAAAGTTCATTGCAGTTCCAAGGTCACATGCAAAAAACACAAAAATTGCGCATAATATTGGTAAAATAACAGGGAATCTTTTTTTGGAAATCAAAGTAAATACGGGAAATAAAAATGGTAATAAAGCTGCACCTAATACCTGTAAAAACAATGTATTCTTTTCTCCATCAATTAAAGAATATATCAAACAAAATACTGCAGCTACGAGCTCTGATATAATACCTGGAATCCAATCTATAATTTTATACTTCTTCATTTTTTTACCTCTTACTTATGATTTATTAAAATAACGGGGAAAACACTTTTGCCATCGCACGAATAAATCTTTGGAAAAGATTTCCCTTTACCATACCTTTTTCAAACTGTATAGATTTTTCTTGAGTGTCAAGAAAATCCTTTTTGATATCTTCAATTACTTTATGCTTATAAATCCAAACTCCATTCTCAAAATGATGTACAAGAGAACGATAATCCATATTAATGGTTCCTACCATAGCTGTTTCATCATCAGATAGGTATGTTTTAGCGTGAACAAAGCCACTTTCATATTCGTATATTTTCACACCTGCAGACATTAGCCTATTATAATGACTTCTTGTCATTAGAAATACAAGCTTTTTGTCTGGAATATGGGGAGTAATGATTCTTACATCTACTCCTCGCATTGCTGTATTTTCAAGAGCTTGTACAAGCTCATTATCAATAATCAAATAAGGTGTAGTTATATAGACATACTCTTTGGATTGATTGAGCATATTTAGTATAACTGATTTTGATACTTGCCGATGATAAATTGGCTTTGGACCATCTCCGAATGGAATGCAATAGCCTTCTTGCTTAGATGATGCATTGCAATAATATTCTGAAAAATCAACATCTGATTTTTTGTTATTAATCGCATAATCAATTAAGAATAATCGCGTAAGTTCATTTACAGCTTCTCCTTCTAAACGAATACCTACATCCTTCCAATGTCCAAATTTTTTTATATGGTTAATATATTCATCTGCAATATTTACACCACCTGTATATCCAACCTTTCCATCTATAACAGTTATTTTTCTATGACTACGATTATTAAATTCATTGTTGGCTTGTCCTCTTAAGCGAGCAAACGGAACAGATTTTATCCCAAGTTTCTGTAACTGTTTATAATAATTTCCTGGCAAGGTCATCATACAACCTATATCATCATAGACTACACGAACCTCTACACCCTTTGCTACCTTTTCCTTTAGAATTTCTAAAATCGTATTCCAAAATAAACCACCTTCAATAATAAAGTATTCCATAAAAATGAATCGCTCTGCCTTTTTTAAGTCCTCAACCATAGAGGCAAAAAGCTCCTCCCCAATGGGAAAATACTTCATATCTGTATTTCCATACACATGCGAATCAGATAACTTATTTAGCATGATTGCTTGAGAACTAATGATTTCATTAAATTCTTGAATTTCTTGTAATTCCTTTGTGTCATCCTTTGCAACACGCTGTGTTGTGATTTGCTTCATTCTTTTTACTTGTTTTTTATTTAATTTCCTGGAATAAAACATAAAATATAACATAAAGCCTACAATCGGAATAAGCATAACAAAGAATAACCATGGTAGCTTATAATCTGGATTATCATTACTATTGATTATGGCAATGGCTACTCCAAATTGGGTTATAACTACAGCAAAATAAAAGTAAGGAATATATATAGTAAGAAAAGTCATAACAGCAATTACTGCAAGTGTTTCTAATACTACAAATAATATCGCAATAATATAACGAACAGGAATATAACTTAATTCCCTTTCCTTCTTTCTTATTGGATCAACCATTACTTTCTTTTTCATATACATCCCTCACTTATTTTTTCATTTAAACTTTCATCAACCAAGTATAGTCCGCTATTTCGTAGCGGACTATATTTTATTCTTATAGCTTACAAGTGTTATTTAAACTCAATCATTATTTTCTTCTGTGATTTCAACAATATAGTTATCAAGACCCTTTTCTTTTAAGAAGGCATTAAACTCACGAGTTAAGTCCTCTGTACTATAGCCTTCTAAGCTTACAGATTTTGTATTAGAAGTATAACCTTTAGTTTTTGCAATATTTGCTTTTGTTTGAGCAGAAATTCTATCAACAGTAGCGGCTGTTTTTGCAGGTGCTTCTTTAGCTCCCTTTTTAATGTTTTCAATGACAAGTCTTACCTTTGCCTTAAAACCCTTTGTGTGTAAGAACTCTGTAAATTCAGGGTTG
>JAIDMV010000179.1 GCA_029050385.1 Anaeroplasmataceae bacterium
ATATTATATATTAAACATAATTCTTTCACTATTAAACATTTTAGTAAGACCAAATACTCCTAAGCCAATATAAACAACGCTAGATAAAATAAACATTGTAAAGCATAATGGAGATATAGTCATGCTTAATATTCCTGTTAAACTTTGAATGGCGCCATAAACAGGAATTAAATAAAGTGCAGGATTTGTTTGAGCTGTTGTTCCCATAAAGCTTGTAGCACCTAAAAGCATTACTAGTATCATTACTGGTATAGATAAGCTTGATGCTTCCTTTACACTCTTGGCGAATGTTGAAACCATAGTTAATACAACTGTAAACAATAACACAGTTAAAACGATGACAATAAGTAACATAAATATCGTTTGAGCATTATACGCAGCCAAGGATAGATTTGTTCCTACAAGCTTTGGCAAGGAAGCAATGAGTCCTAAAAAACTTACTAATGCAGAAGTCAAGGCAGTTATACCTAAAGCAGATACCTTACCAATTGCTATATGGCTTCTCTTTGTAGGTGTGACAAGTAGGGTTGCAATAGTGCCTCTTTCTTTTTCACCTGCAATAGATTCTGAACAAATTCCCATAGCTCCAGAAAACAAGAAGGTCATAAGTAAGAATGGTAACATCATAGTAAATATGCGGACTGTAATATCCTCTTCTTTTGCCAAATCATATTTCTGATCTCCTATATTAATATCAAAATAGTTCGGCTGTTGTGCTTCCTCAAAAGCATTCAAAATTCCTGTATATATTTGATAAGCTAGCATAGATGCATCTGATACACTATTATAATATACATCTATATAAGGTATAGAAGAATACTCTGGAGAAAAGAAATCTTCTTTATAATAAACATATAAATCAAGTTCTTGATTTTCTATTTTCTTTAAAATCTCTTCTTTTGTAAGTTCTTCCTCAACATAAGTGATTTTAAAACCATCAAATCCCTGTTTTAGAACTTCTGTTAATTCTGAAGGTTCATTTTCTACAATCATAGAAAATTCTTTAATATCTTTAGATGTGTTATTTCCCATAAAGTTTCCCATAACACTATATAAGAAAAAAATGAGTATACCTGGTAAAATAATACCAATTAGCATTCTTGCATCTGTAAAATATCTCTTCAATTCTTTTTTCAATATAATTCCAATAGAACGCATTATTCTTCACCCACTTCTTTCTCATATATTTCAAAGAAGACTTCTTCTAAGGTCTTATCCTTTACAATTTCAGATAGAGTATCCGATACAACCATTTTACCATTAATGATAATTCCTACTCTATCGCATAACTTTTCAACTAAAGAAAAGATATGAGTTGATAATAAGACTGTTTTGCCTTCTTTTTTCAATTCCATTAAGAAGTCTGTTACTACTTTAGCTGTAATAACATCGAGACCATTTGTAGGTTCATCAAAGATGACAATATCAGGATCATGTACAATCGAAATGATTAAGGAAATCTTTTGCTTCATACCTGTAGAAAGATCAGCAATTTTAACTTCCTTAAAACTATCCACACCAAATTTTTGAAATAACATTTCTTTTCTTTTTTCGGCAATATCCTTAGGAACTTTGTGAAGCTCTGAAAAATAATCGTAAAGATAATTGGGCGTAAAGAAATCCTCTAACTTTAATTCACTTGTCAAAAATCCAATCTTACCACGCACTTGATCAGGAGACTTAACAACACTAACGCCATCAACTATTGCATCTCCACTATCTGCCTTGATTAGAGATGCAATCATACGTAATGTTGTAGTTTTACCAGCACCATTAGGACCTAACAAGCCATAGATTTCTCCTCGATAAACTTGAAATGATAATCCATTTACTGCTACCTTTACATTCTCATTTGTTTTATTAATTTTCTTTTGTTTCTTTGTTAATTTAAAAGTTTTTCTTAAATTATCAACAATAAGTATTTCTTCCATTATACATTTACCCTTTCTTGGATGCTTTTTTCTTCCCGTAATAGTTTCTCTTCATCAAACCAAAATATTTGATCTAACGTTTTTCGCAATACTTTGCAAATTGCAATACATAACTTAATTGTGGGGTTATATTCTCCACTTTCAATTTGATTAATTGTCTGCCTTGTAACACCAACAGCTTGTGCGAGCTCTGCTTGAGACATATCTAGTTCCGCTCTAGCAGACTTCAGTTTCAAATTCTTCATCTTCAATAAACACCTTTCTCTTATCTATTTTATATTTCACAAATAAATTCACTGCCGTAACGAGTAAAACAACTCCACCCAATAAATTTATAAAAGAGACTGTCACTTTCCCATCAGCAATAAATTCATTTTGTATAACTGAAATAATTCCTACAATGCTATCTATCAATCCAACAATTCCTAAAAAAATACTAAGTCTTAATTTGTTTTCTCCTTCACTTGTGTAAGCATCCTTCCATATAGCTAGTATTGCAAACACGCCAATAGAAAGCATTCCCCAAGTAAAAACACCTACTAAGAAGCTTGACCAATCATAATCTAAAATATTACGAACAATACCATCAATCAGCAAGCAAATAAGTAAAAAGAAAAAACTAACACAAAAACAAGAACCTCTACTCTTTAATTGTCTTTCATCAAATTGGGTTTGACAAGGTCTTTTCTTTCGAATAACTATAGAAATCAGACTCACGCATAATATAGAAATGAATAATCCTGTAAAAAATCCTAACGGATATAAT
>JAIDMV010000018.1 GCA_029050385.1 Anaeroplasmataceae bacterium
ATATATACTTGTGATGGCATAAAATGCACCTAATCCTAAGGCTCCAACATCTCCCATAAATAAGAAAGCCTTTGGTAGATTAAAACACCAAAATACAAATAGTGTGATATGGAAGGCAATCAGTAAATATAAAATATCTAATTTTTGTTCCTTATAGGCAATGAGCATTAAGCCAATCCCAAACACGAGACTACAGCCTGCACATAAGCCATCTACTCCATCCATCAAATTCCAAGCATTAGAGCTTGCAAGCATCAGCCACAGGATGATCAGACCAAAGAACCATTTGATGTCTACTTTAAAATGAAAGAGTTCTAGAGTTGTAGAATTGTTCTCTTTTAAATAAAAGAAAAATATAATTCCAGCAATTAGAATTTCAACTAGGATTTTCACCCCTGCAGGAAGCCCATCATTCTTTTTTAATATTACAATTAATAAATCATCGATTACTCCTAGTATGCCAAAGCCTAAGGTTGCAAGCAAAATCATAGAAGTCGTTTTTGAATATGGAACAAAAAAAAGGGGGAGTACTAAAAAAATAATACCACCCATTGTTATTGTTCCATTCTTCTTTTTATGTGAGTCTAGTCCTAAAGTTCTTTCTGTCTGAGATAATCTTTTAAAGCCTTTCACATATACACTATATAAGAATACTGATAAAAGAGATAAAGCCAACAGCTTAATGATTTCTAATCCATTCATGAATAACCTCCAAATCTGAATACGGGTATTTTACACCTTTGATATCCATATATTTTTCACAGCCTTTTCCTAATACAAGCAAATAATCCTTTTTCGATAAACTCTCTAAAGCTGTAATAATAGCTTCCTTTCGATCTGGAATGATTTCAACTTCTTTTTCTATGGCTGAATGAATATCTGAAATAATTGCCATAGGATCTTCAAATCTTGGATTATCTGTAGTTAAGATAATTCTAGCCTCAATAGAGTTTAACAGGTTACCTATCATAAATCGTTTTTCCTTCTCTCTATTTCCACCACAGCCTAGCACAATATGCAAATTTCCTCTACATAGCCTTTTGGCTTCTTCAATAACCTTTTTTGTGGCCATATAGGTATGTGCATAATCTATCCATATTTGTTTATCCTCATACCGAATTACATTCATTCTTCCATCTACGGGTTCAAATCTAGAAATAAAATCTTGAAATTTTTCAAAAGGAATATGAAATACATTACATAGACATAATATACCTGTATCTGATACACATCT
>JAIDMV010000180.1 GCA_029050385.1 Anaeroplasmataceae bacterium
TACTTACACATATATATGTAACAACAACAATAACAATAATAATAATAAAAATAATAATAATAAGAATCATAATTGAAATAGCAGCTACATAAATTATATGTTCCTTTAGAATTCTTTAAAAAATTGATTTTGTCTATTTTTTTCATATGGGTGTACCTCCTCTATGTATTACAATTATAGCATAAAATAAAACCAAGAGACAATCCCTTGGTTTGCTTAAACTATTTTCCTATATGACAGATAGCAACCATACCTGGACCAGTATGAGCTCCAATGATTGGACATAAGGTGGTATGCTTAATTTCTACATTAGGGAATTCCTTTTTCACTTCTGCTGCCAAACCTAAAGCAAGCTCTCTTGCATCTGCATCACAAATATAAACAGTCTTGGTTAATTCTTCATTAAAACTAGCCTTAAAATATTCAAATAACGCATGAACAGCAGCTTTGTTTCCATGTTTCTTCGCAATGGTTGCAAGATGTCCTGTTTCATCAATTTTCAAGATAGGCTTAATATTAAGCATAGAACCTACTACTGCAGTAGCAGAGCTGACTCTTCCACCACGTTTAAGATACATTAAATCCTGAACCAAGAACCAGTGCTTAATCTTTGGAACTAATGCTTCCAGTGCATTTTTATTTTCCTCAATGGACATCCCTGCCTCACGATTTTTTAATGCCTCTTCTATAAGTACCCCCATACCACCTGTAGCAGCTAAGGAATCTACTGGGAAAACGTCTAAATCAGGATATTTTTCTTTCAAGCTTTCTTTTGCTAGACAAGCAGCACTATAGGTTGAAGAAAGACCACTAGATAAGCATAAATAAAGTATAGAATTTCCTTCCTTCAAATATGGTTCAAAATACTCCTCATAAAGGTATGGTGTAATTTGAGAGGTCTTTGTTAAATCTCCTTTTCTTTGACCATCATAGAACTTTTTCATTAGGTCATCGCTTTCAGGTCCATATGAAGTACGCATTTCCTCTCCTAAGGAATACTGCATAGGGATAAATTTCAAGCCCCATTTTTCTATTGATTCAGGAACAATATCTCCTGATACATCCATTAAAATAACATAATTACTCATAATCATTCACTCCTAAAAAATATATCAACTTCTTACATATTTTACATTATAAAAAGAGTTTATGCAACTCTCTTTATAATTTTTTAAATTGATTATTTACCTACATGACATAAGATAAGCATACCTGGACCTGTATGAGCTCCAATAATTGGAGATAAGGTGGTTTGCTTAATTTCAACATTAGGGAATTCCTTTAAAATTTTTTCAGCTAAAAGATCCCCTAAATCCTTACAATCTGCATTACATATATAAACAATATTTGGGGCAGTAGGATCATAGTACTCTTTAAAATAATCTACTAAAGCTTGTACAGCCATTTTATTTCCACGTTTCTTAGCAATAGTGGTAAGCTTACCTTGATCATCTATCTTTAAAATAGGCTTAATGTTAAGCATGGTACCAAATACTGCAGTTGTAGCACTAATTCTTCCTCCACGCTTAAGATACTTTAAGTCTTGAACTAAAAACCAGTTTCTTTGTCTTGGAATCAAAGATAATAAATCATCTCTGTTTTCCTCAATACTTAAACCCTTTTCGCGATTTCTTAAAGCTATCTCCGCTAAAACACCCATACCACCTGTAGCCGCTAAAGTATCAATAGGATAAACATCTAATTCTGGATACTTTTCCTTTAAGCTTTCCTTTGCTAAACAAGCGGCACTATAAGTTGAAGAAAGTCCACTAGATAAGCATAAATAAAGTACTGAAAAACCTTCTTTTAGATATGGTTCAAAATACTCTTCATATTGAAAAGGAGTAATTTGACTTGTCTTAGTTAAATCGCCGTTTCTTTGTCCATCATAAAATAACTTCAATACATCCTCTGACTCTGGGCCATTAGAGGTACGCATTTCATCTCCTAAGGAGTATTGCATAGGGATAAACTTCAAATCCCATTTGTCTACAGATGCTTGTTCTATATCGCCTGAAACATCCATTAGTATAACATATTTGCTCATAATCACTTCTCCTTGCAAAATGTATCAATTTCTTACATATTTTACCCTACTTAAGTAATTTTTGCAAGGAATTTATGGTTAATCTAAGATTTTCTTGGCAATTTCATTAAAATATTTGCCTCTTTCTATATAATTTTTAAAATGATCAAAGCTTGCAAACATTGGAGAAAATAGAATAATTTCTTCTTTTCTATCTTGGTAGGCTCTTGTAAAGGCCTCATCTAAAGAATCAAAGGTAAAGCACTCTATTTGATTTTCTAGCATATATTTTTTTACCTTTTCCCTTGTTTGCCCATAGGCATACACTCTTTTCAATTTAGGTAAAGCATCTTGAAGGCAAGATAAATTTTCCTTACGATCATATCCTCCACAGACAAGTTCTACTTCATCAAAGCATTCTAATGCTGCCATCGTGGAGTAAGGGTTTGTGCTTTTTGCATCATTATAAATAAAATCATTAATTTTAGTTAATCGATATTCTACCTCTTCAAAGGTCTTTAATTGTTCTTTAATAATTTTAGGAGTTACTCCTTTCACTAAAGATACTGCAGAAATTGATGCCATAACATCTTCTAAGAAAAATGGCTTATTTTTTAAGTCTTGTTCAAGTTTTATTATTCTCTTTTTATTATGATAAATATATCCATCATAAATACAGCACTTTGCTAAATAAGAGGTTCTAGAAAAAGAAATATTTTCCGCATCTATGGATTGAACCATATCTCTTAATATTGGATCATCTAAATGGTAGATGCAATAATGTGAAGAACTTTGATTTTTACAGATATTTGCTTTACTCTCAATATAATCCTGATAAGTATTATGATGATCTAGATGACAAGGATGGACATTTAATAAAACACTAATATTAAAATCTATCTTGCTTGTCTCTAATTGAAAGCTAGAACATTCTACTACAAAAATATCTGCATCTGGATGTTCTACTAATGCCCTACAAACACTATATCCGATATTCCCACATGCCACCACATCATATTTTGCAGCTAAAATATGTGTTATTAAAGAAACTGTGGTCGTCTTGCCATTACTTCCCGTAACACCAATATAAAACTTTTTTCTTAGCATATAAGCAAGTTCAATATCTGTTATAACTTGAATCTTCTTTTCTAAAAAGCTTTGGATGATTTTTTCAGACATTACAATTCCTGGTGCCTTTACAACAAGGTCATATTCAAAGCTAACAACCTCATCTAAATTTAAATAATCATATTCAATTTTTTCTTCATTTAATAATAAAACAACTCCATCGTTTGCTACACCTTTTCCTAAAACTAAAGTTTTCATAGTAACACCCCTATATATAAG
>JAIDMV010000181.1 GCA_029050385.1 Anaeroplasmataceae bacterium
GTATTAGGTGCTTAAATATGATTGAAATCAAAAGCGAACGTGAAATAGCGTTATTAAAAGAGGCGGGACGCATCGTTGCGTTATGTCATCAAGAAATGGCCAAGCAGGTAAGACCAGGTATTTCCACACAGGAATTGAATGATATCTGTGAAAAAATCATTTTAGAGCATAATGCAACACCATCCTTTAAAGGATATGGCGGCTTCCCCTCTGCTGTTTGTGCATCTGTGAATGAAGTTGTTGTTCACGGTATTCCAAGTAAGAAGCAAATTCTTAAGGAAGGCGATATTGTGGCCTTAGACATAGGAGCCTGTTATAAAGGCTACCACGGAGATTCTGCGTGGAGCTATGCAGTAGGCAATATCAGTCCTAAGGATAAGCTTTTAATGCAAGTGACTCACGATTCCTTGTTTAAGGGATTAGAACAGGTTCGTGAGGGAGCACACTTAGGTGATGTTAGTGCAGCAATTGGTAACTATGCAACATCCTATGGCTTTGGTGTGGTTGAAGAATTTACAGGACATGGTGTAGGTAGAAACTTACATGAGGATCCAGCAATCTTCAACTTTGGTGAACCAGGTACTGGACCTATATTAAAGGAAGGTATGGTTTTAGCGATTGAGCCAATGATTAATGCAGGTACTAAAAAGGTAAGAATCTTGAGTGATGGTTGGACAACTGTAACAAGAGATAAATCTAAAAGTGCACATTTTGAACACACCATTGTAGTGCGTAAAAATGGTTATGAAATTTTAACTACACTATAAAGGAGAATTTATAGAATGGCAAAAAAAGACGACGTTATTGAAATGGAAGGTAAAGTACTTGAAGTACTACCTAATACACAATTTATTGTTAAACTTGAAAATGATCATCAAGTCTTAGCACACGTTTCTGGTAAAATCCGCATGAATAACATACGCATTTTACCAGGGGACAAAGTTACGATTGAATTATCAACGTATGACTTAACACGTGGCAGAATAACTTACAGACATAAATAATATTGGAGGTATTTAAAGATGAAAGTAAGACCATCAGTAAAACCAATTTGTGACAAATGCAAGGTTATTAAACGTAAAGGCCGTGTTATGGTTATTTGCGAAAACCCAAAGCATAAACAAAGACAAGGATAAAAGTAGGAGGAACTAAAATATGGCACGTATTGCAGGAGTAGATATTCCAAGCGAAAAGCGTATAGTTATATCATTACAATACATTTATGGTATTGGTGAACCTACATCTAAAAAGATTTTAGCAGATGCAGGTGTATCTGAGGATATCCGTACAAAGGATTTAACAGAAGAGCAATTACAAGCTATTCGTACTCAGGTTGCAAAAATTAAAGTAGAGGGTGACTTACGTAGAGAAGTTGCACTTAATATTAAGCGTTTAATGGAAATTGGATGCTATAGAGGTATTCGTCATAGAAAGAATTTGCCAGTTCGTGGACAAAATACAAGAAATAATGCACGTACTCGTAAAGGCCCTAGACATACTATCGCTAATAAGAAGAAATAATAAGGAGGAAATAAATTATGGCACGTAAAGTTACAAAACGTCGTGTGAAGAGAAATTGCCCTACTGGTGTTGCTCATATTCATTCGACTTTCAATAATACTATCGTTACAATCACTGATCCAGATGGAAATGTAATTTCTTGGAGCAGTGCAGGTGCATTAGGCTTTAAGGGTAGTCGTAAATCAACTCCTTTTGCCGCACAAATGTGTAGTGAAGCAGCAGCTAAGGCTGCAGTAGATGCAGGTGTATCTAAGGTTGAGGTTTCAGTAAAGGGTCCAGGTCAAGGACGTGAGGCAGCAATTCGTTCTTTAACTGTTGCAGGATTAGAGATTACAGCAATTACCGACGTAACTCCAGTTCCTCATAATGGTTGCCGCCCACCAAAGCGTCCAAGAGGATAAGATTTTTAGAAGTATTTTTAAATGTTGTATAAAAATATATAGGAGGCCCATTAATGAAAGATTTAAAATTCGAAAAACCTAGAACAAGCATTGAAGAAATTGCTGATCAAGGGAATTATGGTAAGTTCGTTGTATCTCCTCTTGAAAGAGGATTTGGTATTACTTTAGGTAATGCTTTAAGAAGAACTTTATTATCTTCTTTACCAGGTGCAGCTTTCGTAAATGTTAAAATTGAAGGCGCAGAGCATGAATTTCAAAATGTTGATGGTGTAGTAGAGGATGTTATCACTATTATCTTAAATTTAAAACGTGTAGTTTTATCTGTAGATAGTGAAGATCCTAACTTTGAAACTGTTGTTGAAATTCATAGAGGAGAAGGCGAAGTTACTGCAGGTGATATCATTCACGGAAATGATGTAGTCGTTGTAAATCCAGAACAACATATTGCTACCGTTTCTGCTGGTGGAGACCTACATATGTTCTTAACTATTCGTAAGGGAGTTGGTTATGTAAGCTCCGCTATGAATAAAGAATATAATCAATCTGTTGGTGTAATCTCTATTGATTCCATTTATACACCAATTGTCAATGTTGCATTCAACGTTGAAAAAACTCGTGTAGAAAATGTCAATGTAGCTTCATTTGATAAGCTAGAAATAGAGGTTCAAACTAACGGTTCTATTACTGCTAAGGAAGCATTAGCAATAGCTTCTAAAATGATGATAGAACATCTAGAGGTAATAGTAGAATTGAGTGAAAAGGCATCTGTTACAGATTATATGATTGAAACAGAAGATGACACTCAGAACCGCAAACTAGAAATGACTATTGATGAACTAGATTTATCTGTTCGTTCTTACAACTGCTTAAAGCGTGCAAGCTTAAATACAGTAGCTGAATTAGCAGCTAAGTCTGAAGAGGATATGATGAAGGTTCGTAACCTTGGTAGAAAGTCATTAAAAGAAATAAAAGAAAAGTTAGAAGCCTTAGGATTAGGCTTTAAGAAAGATTAATCATAAGGAGGATATCAAATATGGCATATAGTAGATTACGTCGTAGTTCAGACCAAAGAAAAGCATTACTTCGTGACTTAGTTACTGATTTGATTTTAAATGGTCGTATTGAAACTACAGAAGCCAAGGCTAAGGAATTAAAAAGATTAGCTGATAAAATGGTCACTTTAGGAAAGACTAATACACTTCACTCCCGTCGTCAAGCTGCTACACTCGTACGTTTCGAAAAGGCTGAAGATGGACAATATGCTATTCAAAAGCTATTCAGTGAAATTGCCCCAAAATTTGCTAGCCGTAATGGAGGTTACACACGTGTAATTAAAACTGGTTTCCGTCGTGGAGATTCAGCTCCTATGGCTATAATTGAATGGGTTGAATAATAAACAAAGGTGCACATATGTGCACTTTTTTATTTTTTAAGAAACTGCTTTTATTACTATTAAAGATAAATCATCCTTTAATTTTCCTTTTTCTTTCTTTTTTAAATAGTCGACAATAGAATAGCAAGCCTCTTCAGCAGTTTGATTTTGATCAACGAGGGATTCAAATTCCTTGTTACTTATAAAATCACTTATTCCATCGGATAATAAAAAGATAAAATCACCACTAAATAAATCTAATTCGTAAGCTGAATTAACATCATCTAATTTTAAAGGTAAAGCTTGATTCTCATATTTTAACAGTTTTTGATTATGTAAAATATATGTAGTAGAAGAGCCCATTTTATATAAATTCATCTTTCTGTTGGCAGGATCGATACTTAAAAAATCTAGTGTTGCATAGCGATCATAATTACTTCTCAACTCATAAATGTCCTCTAAAAGCTTTAATATTGTTTTTGTGCGGAAATGATAACTAGAGAGTGTAGAAATTGTTTTAAGGGCATCTATAGATTCGGTATAGGCATTATAACCACTTCCCATTCCATCACTTAATGCAAACACATAAGAATTGTTATAATCCTTTTTTATATAATAATTGTCTCCACTCATCAGGTTACCCTCTTTTGCCAATATAGTATGAGCGTAGGTTATCTTTAATTGGGCTTTTTTATAAAAGTAGATTTGATCTTTTGTTTGTTTAATTTCAAGACGTTCTCCAAATGCTTTATAAGCACATCTTAAGAATAGGGATTCTATTATGGGTTTATTTGTGTCCATTTTTATGGAAAAGTATAGGGAAGAGGACGCTAAATTTATATCAAGATTATTTATAGGATATCCAAAGCTGAACAATAGGGATATGAATTTTTCATATTCCTTTTTTAATGCTAGACTTTGATTATATAAATAGCTTAATTCAAAGGATAAGGATTTCATAGCACTATATTCAAATCCCTTATTCATATTTTCTGTATTCGCATCAATCACAAAGCGATTGTAGTAAGGGCAATCATAGATATTTTGTCTATATCCCAGCATAGCTGCGGATAAAAAGCTATATCTCTTGTCAAGCTTAGTTCTGCAAAGTGTACTTCTCATACAGGTAGAACAATAGGTTTTACTAATTTCATTGAATTTTTTTTCTTTTAATTCTTTAATTTTTATGTTTTTATTATACTCTTCATTTAAATTAGAAATATATTTATTAAAATCATCAAATAAGGTATTTATATAATTTTGTTCTATAGATAATTTTTTATCTGTAAAAGGAATAATTGTTACGAGTATACTATATAGCATTCCAAATATCCAGATGATATTTTTATAAGTGAATGTGAAGATTACAGTGATGGGCATATAGGATATTGCTGTTGGAAGAAGAATAGAAGACAATTTGGTATAGTCCTTTATACCAATCATCAGGGCATAAATAAAAATGAATACAAGATTGTATTTAAAATCTCGGATTAAGAATAACTGCATAAATAAAAAATACATGACATATGTGTTTTTACAATAAAAGAAGAAAATAAAGAAATAACCGAGAAGAATAGTTAGATCTATTATTTTTTGTTGATAAGGAATAATTGTATTTTTTTGCTCTATGGTTTGAAATACGTGTAAAGCATTAATTACCCCATAAATAACCAACAAGTAGAGCATGATTTTTAATGTATCTGCTTGAAATCCTTGTAAAATATATAACACAGTAAAAGTGGTTAAGCTACTGAGTGCAAAGACACCTAAAGCGTAGTAGCGATTTTTTTTTATAAATGGATATAACAATAAATGATAAGCAAATACCGCGATTAAAATATAAGTATGACTTAAAGGAAGATAAAATCCTATGCACAATGGTAAAATAGTAAACCATACATTTTCTAATGCTAAAATAGAAATTAAAAAACTAGCAGTAAATATAGAAATATCTTTGGGTAAAAATAAAAGGGAAGCAATATAAAAGCAATAGTGTAAGGCAAATACTGCATATTTTCTCATGATGCATCACCTAAGGCGTATTATAAAGAATCAGCTATAAAAAGTTTGTCGTTGTGAGGATGGAATATTAAAATAAATAGAAAAGAGAAATGTTAGATAAAATTGATTTGTTAATAGATGGGTTTCAGCATAAAATATTTTATGATATTTAGTTTAATTCGTCAGATTTTGTATTCTTAATCCCTTGAAGAAGCCCTAAACAAATGATAAAATTATAATGTTTATGAATGGAGTTGGATATATGAAACCTATTATTTTAAGAAGTGGATCTCCACGAAGAAAAGAATTATTAGAGCGTGAGCATTATTCCTTTGAAATTATTGTTTCAGATATAGATGAAACGATGGATGCTGATAAAACTCCATATGAAAATGTGAAAGCGTTAGGATTGAAAAAAGCAACCTTTGAACAAGAAAAATATTATGGAAGTATTTTAATTGGATGCGATACAATTGTTGTCTTAGATGGAGTTATATATGGAAAGCCAAAGGACGAAGTAGATGCCTTTCAAATGTTAAGAAATCTGTCTAATCGTACACATCAAGTTTTGAGTGGAGTAGGAATTATATATAAAGAAAAAGTGTATAATTTTGTTTGTGTTTCCTATGTAACTTTTAAAAATTTATCTACCGAAGATATTTTGAATTATATCAAAACGAAAGAATGCTTTGGAAAGGCTGGAAGCTATGCTATTCAAGGGATAGGAAGAAATTTAATTCAAAAATATGAAGGATCATTAGATAATATCATAGGACTTCCTATCGATGAAATTAAGAAAGTGTTGGATGAGATTTATGCAATGGAAGATTAAAGATGTTGTGATTCCTAACAGGTTAGTTTTAGCTCCTATGGCAGGAATTACGAATGAGGCCTTTCGTGTTATATGCAAAGAAATGGGTTGTGGTTTAGTGGTTGCCGAAATGGTAAGTGATAAGGCGATAGGCTTTCAAAATGAGCGTACTTTGAAAATGACTAAGGTGAATTCTATAGAACATCCCATTAGTATGCAAATTTTTGGTGGGGATGTAGAAAGTCTTGTTCAAGCAGCTAAATATATTGATACTTATAGTGATGCAGATATCATTGATATCAATATGGGATGTCCTGTCAATAAAGTTGCAAAGAAATCTCATGCTGGTGCTGCATTATTAACGGATCCAAATTTGGTTTTCGAAATTGTTTCAAATGTGGTCGAAAATGTTTCTAAGCCGGTTACAGTAAAAATACGTATTGGCTGGGATATGGATAGTATTAACGCTGTAGAGGTTGCCAAGAAAATAGAGGCAGCAGGAGCTAGCGCTATTACAGTTCATGGTAGAACCAGAAGCCAGTTTTATTCAGGGAAAGCAGATTTAGATTGGATAAAAAAAGTGAAAGAGGCTGTTTCGATTCCTGTAATTGGCAATGGAGATATTGTAGATATTGATTCTGCTAAACACATGTTAGAATACACTGGTGTAGATGCCATTGCGGTGGGAAGAGGTGCATTAGGGAACCCTTTTATCTTTCGAGAATTATCTAAGTATTTTCAAGAAGGTGTAATTGTAGAGAAACCGAGTAATCAAGAAATTTTGGATACAATAAAAAAGCATCACAAGCTTTTATTGGATTTAAAAGGAGAAAAATTGGCTTTATTAGAAATGCGAGGTCATGTTGCTTGGTATTTAAAAGGGAAACCTGGAAGTGCGAAAATTAAAGATTTATGTAATAAACAAACTTCCTTTTCAGAAGTTTTGACAATTTTAGAGAATTATTTTAACGGAATTTAAGAGTTTCTTTTTAATGATAACCCTTTCATGTTTTTTAAGGGTTTTCCTTGTGTTATAATAAAATTGAAGAAAATGAGAATCGGAGGATATTTCTCTTTGCAATCTTATTAGGAAAAAAAGTAAAAATATTTAGCTTATCTGCAAACAGACCTCTTGCAGAGGAAATTGCAGATTCCATTGGTGTTCCATTATCTAGTTGTGATATTATGCATTTTGCTGATGGGGAGATTAATGTACAGATTAATGAAACCGTAAGAGGTCATCACGTATTTATTATTCAACCTACCTCAAAGCCAGTCAATGATCACTTAATGGAAGTATTGATTATGTGCGATGCATTAAAGCGTGCATCAGCAAAAACAATTAATCTTGTTATTCCATATTATGGATATAGTAGACAGGATCGTAAGACTAGAAGTCGTCAGCCTATTACTGCAAAGCTAGTTGCAGATTTATTACAAACTGCAGGAGCGAATCGTGTGATTTGTATGGATATTCATGCAGCTCAGATTCAGGGCTTCTTCAATATTCCAGTAGACAACTTTATGGGACTACCAATTTTAGCAAATTATTTAATAGATAAGAAACTAAGTGATGTGGTTGTGGTATCTCCTGACCATGGAGGAACTACTCGTGCGCGTGAGTTAGCTAAGGTTTTAGATACTACAATTGCAATTATAGATAAGCGTAGACCTGAACCAAATAAAGCGGAGATTATGAATATTATCGGTAATATAGAAGGCAAAAATTGTATCTTAATTGACGATATGTGTGATACTGCTGGAACGCTTACTGCAGGAGCAGAAGCATTAAAGAAAGCAGGTGCAAAGTCTGTATATGCCGTTTGTACACATGGTGTGCTTTCTGGAAGTGCTATTGAGCGAATTCAAAATTCTTGTTTAGAAGAAATGATTATTACAAATACAATTCATTTAGATGAAAATAAAAAAATTGATAAGATTAAGGTTTTATCAGTAGGAACATTGCTAGGACATGGTATTCTAAGAATCTTGTCTGATGAACCACTTTCTGGCTTATTTACATATTCCTATGACAAATCCAAAAGAGAATTACTATAATGAAACTTATTGTAGGATTAGGGAATCCTGGTGCGCAATATGAACAAACAAGACATAATGTTGGTTTTATGGCAATAGATGCCTTTGCCGAACAACATCATGCAACATTTCGTTTAGAACCAAAGCTAAAGGGAATGCTTGCAAGCCTCACTATAGATGGGAATAAAGCATTTTTGTTAAAGCCTATGACCTTTATGAATTTATCTGGAGAAAGTGTAAAGGCGGTTAAGGAATATTACAAGATAACTGTTGAAGATATTTTAATTATCTCTGATGATTTAGATTCTCATAATGGAAGAGTACGATTACGGGCAGAAGGTAGTGCTGGTGGACATAATGGTCACAAAAACATTATTGCTCATTTAGGAACAGAAGAATATAAAAGAATTAAAATAGGAATTGGCAGAAGTGAAGTAATTCCAGTTATTGATTGGGTATTACAGAAATTTAGTAAAGACGAATTGGCAGAAATTCATGCTGCTACTGATAAGGCAGGCCATGCTATAGAAGATTTCATTAAAGGAGTAGCCTTTAATAAAATTTCATCTCTATATTCCAGCAAATAGATATAAAGTCATATCACTTGGATATGACTTTTTTGTTTCTCTTAAGAAATAGAAAACAGCCTATAAATGACTATTTAATGTTTCATATAGTGTTTTTAAAACGATTGGAATGTCAATAGGTTTAGCTAAGTGAGCATTCATACCCACCTGTAATGATTTTTGTTTATCTTCATAGAATGCATTAGCACTTATGGCAATAATTGGTATTTTGTTTTTTTCTTGATCCTCTAATGCACGTATGGCTTTTGTTGCTTCATAGCCATCCATTATTGGCATTTGAATATCCATCATAATAAAATCATACTTTGGATGGGTTATAACCTTTTGGACTGCAATCTGTCCGTCCTCTGCCTCATCTAATTTTACTTCATAAAGAGAAAAAATTTCTTTGATAATTTCACGATTGAGCTCATTATCTTCAACAATCAATGCGTGTTTCCCCTTTAGAAGGGCAATGGCTTGATCTTCTATATTAGATGAATCCAGGGGGATCTCACTTTGCACACTATGGTCCAAAGGAAGAGTTATAATAACCTCTGTTCCTTTACCTACCTGACTATTTATATCGATAGTACCTTTCATTAAATCCACAAGATTTTTGGTGATTGCTAGTCCCAAGCCAATACCAGCAATTTTAGAAATAGTTGTGTTATTTTCACGTTCAAATGGCTCGAAGGCTTTAGATAAAAAATCTTTATGCATTCCAATTCCGGTATCTTTAACTTGAAAAATATACTCTGATATTTTCTTATCACTCGTTTTCTTTTCGGTTATGATAAAACAAACACTTCCATAATTTGGAGTATATTTGATTGCGTTATTGATGACGTTAAAAAGAAGTTGATTTATTTTCTGCTTATCTCCGAGGATAATAGGATGCTGGATAGAAGAAGTATCTAAAGTAAATTGAATCTTTTTTTCATTTATAAAGGATACGTAGGAATTATGAAGATCTTGAATGAGATCAAGAAGATTACAATCTTCAAAAGTTAAGCCCACTTTCCCAGATTCAAATTTACTAAAGTCAAGGGCGTCATTGATTATCCCTAAAAGTTGATGAGAGGCATGATGAATTTGATTTAAGCAATCTTCTAGTTTACTTGTGTTTTGAAGATTTCTAGAGGCAATCTCAGTATACCCTAATATAGCGTTCATAGGAGTTCTCATGTCATGGCTCATATTATCTAAAAAGGTTGATTTTGCAATACTTGCTTTTTTGGATTGGGCTAAAGCTGACTCTAATATTTCTTTTTGTTGTGTCTCTTTTTTTATGATATCATCAATGCTACGTATTCCGACAATTACACTGATAGGAAGTGAATCTTTTCTTTCAAAGACGGTTAGAGTCGTAACACACCATTCTATAAAATCATTGTATCTTCTCTTATATTGATACTCAATTGTGTTTTTATCAGATAATTCCTTTTGAATATGTCTGGGATTGAAAATTTCTAAAATCCAATCCTTATTCTCCTCGCATATTTTGTTGGTATCAATCCGCTCTTGTATCATTTCTGTAAAAATACCTTGTTTTTGTTTTTCAAGGGTTTGTGGATAAATGTGATGATATTTATTTTCTTCTAAATTGATTATATAGATTTCACGATAAGAATATACAGTAGTTTCTAAGGCAGCTTTTAAAATGGCTTTTTCACGAGCCTGTTCTAAAGTGCTATTCTGAACCCTTTCCCTTTCTTGAATAGAAGTGGTAATATCTGTAAGGAATACGTAGAAGATATCTCCATGGTCTTCATCATGAACCAATTTCCCAAAGTCTTCAACATAGCGTATTTTATTATCTTTTCTAATAATTCGATATACAACATGGTCAAGCTTACTTTCAGTAGTAGAAAGTTGCTTCAAAATAGAAGCTTCAACCCTCTCTAAATCTTCTGGATGTACAACACCTTGAAAACTATTATGTGTCCAACTTCTAAAATCCTCTAGAGAATCACAACCGAAAAGTTGAATTACTTCATCGTTCGCATAGATGATTTCCTCATTCCCGTTTGCATGGTATATAAGCAATCCTCCTGGAATTTCTTGATAAACAGCAGACAACTCAATGTTTTTCTTCATAGTGCCACCTCAAGCTAAATATGTTTTCTTTCTTTTTATTATACAATGAAAAATGTGTGTTTGTCACTAGATGAAAAATAGGAGTTTTTGAAAGCATTTGTTGAATATTTATCAATTAATGAATTTAAAAAAAATGGATGTTATGTTATAATGTTTTAGTGAAAAGGAGCGTGGGTAGTATGATACATGCAAATTACCATAGTCACTTGGTTTATTGTAATCATGCCAAAGGTCATGCAGAGGATTATATTAAAGTTGCATTAAAACATAATTTTACAGAACTCGGCATTTCTGATCATGCTCCACTTTTACCATGCTTTATGAGTAGCTCTGAATTTGAACGCTTCGGACGAAATTATCGTACCATGACTCTAGACACTGCTTTAACAAAATATTTGCCAGAAGTGGAAGAAGCGAAAAGAAAATATGCAGGACAAATCAAAATCTTATCTGCCTTTGAAATTGAATATTTTTCTACAAGTGAATTCTTCGCTAAATATTTAAGAAAGAAAGTGGATTATTTAAATTTGGGAGTCCATATGTTTGAGTATAAAGATCAAATTTTAAACAGTTACTATCAGGTAGATACAGTTACAATATATGCTTATATGGATGCAGCCATCCAAGGGATGAGGACAGGATTATTTAATGCACTTGTGCATCCAGATTTATTTATGTATGCGTATAAGGATAAAAATATGGAGCGCAAGTTTGATGAACATTGTGCGTATGTTTCTAGAAAAATCATTGAAACTGCAATAGAATGTAATGTGTATTTAGAACTCAATGCTAACGGAATAAATAATTCGAGATTTTCTAAAGAATGGTTATATCCATGTAGAGAGTTTTGGGTAATAGCAAAGGAATATCCTGAATTAAAAATTATAATTGGAGCTGATGCTCATGACCCAAAAGCATTGGTTTGTGATTATATTCGTCAAGCAGAAGAGTTTGCAAAAGAACTAGGTTTAAAGATTGAAGATACAATGGAGGTGAATCATTAATGCAAAAGACAAGTATTAAAGAAAACTATGAGTATTGGTATTTTGATCAACAAAAAGAATATTTTGATACAATTGATCAAATGTTAAATGAAGGATATCAAATTACAGATTCAATTCATTTATGTGTTGAGTTAACGAAAGAGGATAAGAGTTATTTATTATCCTTTATTCCTGTAGAACAAGTAGATGAAAATATTAAGGATACACTTCATAGTTTAGATAAAGAATACAAGTTGGTATATCCAAACTATGATCATTGTATCTTAAATACGATTTCCTCTATTCGTAAACAATTTAACGGAAAACCTAATTATGCATTAGATGAACATATGGAAGGAATTTTTAAAGAAAAAAGATATAAGAATGTTATTATTATGTTATTAGATGGTTTAGGAGAGAATATATTAGAAAATAATTTAAATCCAGATTCCTTCTTAAGAACGCATCATCTTTATACAAATACTGCAATATATCCTTCCACCACTGCAGCCTCTACAACAGCTACAGTATCAGGCTTATCTCCAATTAGAACAGGGTGGTTAGGCTGGCAGAATTATTTTAAAGAAATTAGAAAGAATATTATTTTATTTAATGGTAGAGACTATTTTACAGATGAACCTACTGGTTTTAGTGGATATAAGGCTTTACACTATGAACCATTTTATGCAGACCTAAAGGTAAATGGCTCCATACATAATCCTAACTTTAAAAAACGTAAAAAGAATTTTAAAAAGGTTTTAAAGAATAGTTTAAAGTCTATTAAAAAGAAGAAACAAAATGCACAATATGTTTATTTTACGGATCCAGATGGTTTGATGCATGAGCTTGGAACCTTTGATGAGAGAGTTGTTGCTAAATTAAAGGAAATGGATCAGCTTCTAACATGGTATGCAAAAAAGCTTCCTAAGGATACACTTTTAGTTATCAGTGCGGATCATGGGCATACCAATATAAAGAATATTGAATTTTATAATTGTACGCCTCTTTTAAAAATGTTAAATCGTAGACCTTCTAATGATTCTAGATGCATTACCTTTAGTGTTAAGGAAGAATACAGAGGGATTTTTCCTAAGTTGTTTCAGGATTTGTTTGGATATGCTTATGACATTATGCCTTCTAGCGAAGCAATGCATAGAGAATTTTTTGGAAAAAGAAGTGAAGTTCCTCATACGAGAGTTTATGATTTTTTAGCAGATTATGTGGCAGTTGCTAAGAATGAATTTTGTTTTAATTATAAAGGAGAAGAAAACTTCGAGTTTAAGAGTCATCATGCAGGAATTACCGCAGATGAAATGCTAGTACCAGTTATTGTGTTTAGGAAGTGAGAATATGAGTTGCTATTCAGGAAAAGTTTTATCTGAAGGTGTGGCAATAGGGAAAGTGCATACGATAAATCAGTATGACATACATCAGTTAAATACTCAGCCTAGAGAAGAAAAAGAAAAACTTAAAAAAGCAATCGAGGATTCTATTAAAGAATTAGAAATTTTAAAAAACGAGAGTAAAGAAAATGAAGAGTATATCTCTATGCAAATTCTTTTACTGAACGATCCTATGCCTCTCTATTATACAAATCTGACGCTGCCTACGATCTTACGCGTGTAGAT
>JAIDMV010000182.1 GCA_029050385.1 Anaeroplasmataceae bacterium
TTTAAAAGTAAAATTACTGTATTTACAGGACCCAATGCGGTTGGTAAGACAACTATTTTGGAAGCCATTTATTTAATATCTACATCAAAAAGTCATAGAACAAATGATTTAACTACTATGATTCAAAACAATGAAGATTATTCTAGTGTAGAAATACATTCTAATAAAAAGTTTAAAATGATTCTTTCTAAAGAGGGTAAGAAAAGCTTTATTAATGATATTTCTTATCCTAAATTGAGTGATTTTATCGGAGGAATCCCTGTTATTCTCTTTTCACCATCTGATTTAGAACTGATACAAGGCTCAAAATCGGTGCGTAGACGCTTTTTAGACTTAGAACTATCACTTATAGACAAAAGTTACTTAAGAGCGATTATGGGCTATAAAAAGCTGGTTAAAGAGCGTAATGAACTATTAAAAATCTATACAGAGGATAAAAAACTTGTTTTGAATGTCATAACAAGTCAAATTTTAGAGTATATTTCTAAGATTTTTCAGATAAGAGTTAAGTTTTTAGAAAAATTGAATTCTAAATTAAATACTGTTTGTGAAAATTTAGAATGTGAAAAAATAAAACTATCCTATGTACCAAGTTATGATATAAATCATTTGGAAGAATCTTTCAAATCAAAATTATCTTATGACTTGTTAACCAAGACAACAAATATTGGTTTACATCGAGATGATTTTAAAATTGAATTAAATTCTTTAGAGGCGAAGGAATTTGCATCAGAAGGACAAATGCGAAATGCAATTCTAGCAATTAAATTCGCACTAAAGGAAATTTATAAAGAAAAAGGCCAAGATATCATTCTATTATTGGATGATGTTTTTGCAAGTATTGATCAAAAAAGAATTAATCACATTATGGAATATATAAAAAATGAACATCAAACATTTATTACTACAACATCGCTTTTTAATATTCCAGATGAACTATTAAAAGAAGCTCAAATTATTAGATTATAGAGAGGTAAAAATTATGGCAAAAGATTATACTCATTATGATGCGGAAAACATTCAAATTCTAGAGGGATTAGAAGCTGTACGTAAGCGTCCTGGTATGTACATTGGTACTACTGGTCCAGCAGGACTACATCATCTTGTATGGGAAATTGTAGATAACTCAATCGATGAGGCTTTAGCAGGCTTTGCATCTCACATAGAGGTGGAAGTTTTAAAAGGAAATGTCATCAGTGTAACAGATGATGGACGTGGTATGCCAGTTGATATTCATCCTAAGACAGGTAAAAGCGCAGTAGAAACAATTTTTACTGTTTTACATGCTGGTGGTAAATTTGATGGCAGTTCTTATAAGGTTTCTGGCGGTCTACATGGTGTAGGTGCTTCAGTAGTAAACGCCTTATCTGAATGGTTAGAGGTTACAGTTAACAGAAATGGTAAAAAGTATAGACAACGTTTTGAAAGAGGTCAAGTAAAATATGATCTAGAGGAAATTGGAAATTCTAGACATACAGGAACTCAGGTTGTGTTTAAAGCTGATCCAATTATGTTTACTGAAACAACAGAATATACTTATGAAACATTACGTCATCGTATTCAACAGTTAGCTTTCTTAAATCGTGGTATTAAGCTTACTATTCGTGATAAGAGAACTCCTGAGGTTGTAGAGAATGTTTACTATTATGAAGGCGGAATTAATGAATATGTTGAATTCTTAAATTCAGGAAAAAAAGTCATTGCACCTAAGATTATTTATTATACTGGTGAAAAAGATAATATTCAGGTAGAAGTGGCACTTCAATATAACGATACATATACTGCCTTAGTTTATTCTTTTACAAATAACATTCACACTCATGAAGGTGGTACACATGAGGAAGGATTTAGATTGGCCTTAACTCGTTGTATAAAAAATTATGCTACAACAAATAATCTTTTGAAAAAGGATGAAGAAATCAATAACGAGGATGTTCGTGAAGGCTTAGTAGCTATCGTTTCTATTAAACATCCAAATCCTCAATTTGAAGGTCAAACAAAAACAAAATTAGGAAATACAGAAGTACGTGCTATTGTTTCTCAGCTATTAGGTGAAACATTAGATCGTTACTTCTTAGAAAATCCAAATGATGCTAGAGCAATCATTGATAAATGTTTATTAGCTTCCCGTGCTAGAATTGCTGCACGTAAGGCAAGAGAAGCAACTCGTAGAAAATCTCCATTAGATAATTTAAGTTTTGCTTCTAAATTAGCAGATTGTCGTTGTAAGGATCCTTCTAAATCTGAAATGTATATAGTAGAGGGTGATTCTGCGGGTGGTTCTGCAAAATCAGGTAGAGATAGTGAATATCAAGCTATATTACCTCTTCGTGGTAAGGTTTTAAATGTTCAAAAGGTAAGACTTGAAAGAGCCTTGAGTAATAACGAAATTTTATCTATGATTCAAGCCATAGGAACAGGAATTGGTGAAGAATTTGATATTACAAAAGCTAGATATCATAAAATTGTAATCATGACCGATGCCGATGTTGATGGTGAGCATATTTGTATTTTGTTATTAACATTCTTCTTTAGATTTATGCCAGAGCTTATTGAAAAGGGATATATTTACGTGGCAAAGCCACCTCTATATAAAGCACAATTTGGTAAAGCTGTAAGATATGCTTACTCTGATGAAGAATTAGAAATGTATAAAAAAGAATTCTCAGATCGTAAGCCTGATGTTCAGCGTTACAAAGGTCTTGGTGAAATGGATCCAGAACAATTGTGGGAAACAACAATGGACCCAGCATTGAGAACATTAGTTCAGGTGCATTTAGAGGATGCTAATATTGCTAGTGAAACATTTGAGATGCTTATGGGTGAGGATGTTGATCCACGTAAGAATTTCATTCAAGATAATGCACATTATGCAAACAACTTAGATATTTAGGAAGTGGGGTTTAGAGTATGGATAAGGATAAAGAAAATTTTGTCGAATTAGAAAAACAAGAATTTGATAGAATTGAACAATTAGATATTAATAACAAGGTAAAAACCTCATTTTTAAACTATGCAATGTCTGTTATTATTGCCAGAGCATTGCCAGATGCTAGAGATGGTTTAAAGCCTGTTCAAAGACGTATCTTATATGGAATGAATGAACTTAAAATTTTCTCTAATGTAGCCCATAAGAAATCAGCTCGTATTGTTGGTGATGTAATGGGTAAGTATCACCCTCATGGTGACTCTTCTATTTATGAAGCAATGGTTCGTATGGCTCAGCCATTTAGTTATCGTTATACACTAGTTGATGGCCATGGTAACTTTGGTAACATCGATGGTGATGGTGCTGCAGCTATGCGTTATACCGAAGCACGTATGAGCAAGATTGCCATGGAAATGCTTAGAGATATTGATAGAAATACAGTTAATTTTGGAGACAACTATGATGCAACTGAAGTTGAACCTTTAGTTTTACCAGCTCGTTTTCCAAATTTACTAGTTAATGGTGCAACTGGTATCGCAGTTGGTATGGCTACCAATATTCCTCCTCATAATTTAGGAGAAGTTATTGATGGTGTTATTGCAGTTATTCACAATCCTGAAATTACAAGTGAAGAATTAATGCAATATATTCAAGGACCTGACTTCCCAACAGGTGGACAAATTCTTGGTCGTACAGGCTTAAGAAATGCGTATACTACAGGAAATGGCTCTATTGTCATTCGTTCAAAGGCTCAAATTGTTCAATTGAAGAATGGTAAGAATGAAATCATTGTTACTGAAATTCCTTATATGGTCAATAAAACAAAATTAATTGAACGTATTGCTGAAGTAGCCAAGAATAAGATTGTAGAAGGTATCACAGATTTAAGAGATGAATCAGGCCGTAATGGTATTCGTATTGTAATCGAACTTCGTAAAGATGTTAATGCAGAGGTTATGTTAAATAATTTATACAAGTATACTCAACTTCAAACTGGTTATGGTATGAATATGATTTGTTTGGTAGATAACCAACCAAAAGCTATTACTTTAAAAGAAGCTTTAGAGGTTTATTTAAAACATCAAATGGAGGTTATTACTAGAAGAACTCAATTTGATTTAGATAAAGCTTTAGCTCGTATTCACATTTTAGATGGTTATATTATTGCTCAAAATAATATTGAAAAAGTAATCAAGATAATTCGTCATACAACAGATGGTACTGAAAAAGAAAAATTAATGGAACACTTCAAATTAGATGAAATTCAAGCACAGGCTATTCTTGATATGCAATTAAGAAGATTATCTGGTTTGAACAGAGAAAAGATATTAGCTGAGCATGCAGAATTAACAAAGGCTTGTGAAGAATATCGCTCTATTCTAGCTGATGATAATAAGAAAAAATCTATCATTGAATCAGAATTATTAGAAATCAAAAATAAATACAATGATCCACGTCAATCAGAAATTTGTTTAAGTCAGGATATCAGTATTGAAAATGAAGATTTGATTCCACGTGAGGATGTTGTTATTACAATCACTAATAACGGCTATGCAAAGCGTATGAAACAGGATGCCTATAAAGCCCAAAGCCGTGGTGGTGTTGGTATGAGTGGTATTAAAACTCATGAAAATGATGATGTAGAGTTTATTATTCCGACCTGCACTCACAATTATTTGTTATTCTTTACAAATAAAGGTAGAGTCTATGCAATTAAAGGATACTTCATTCCTGAAGCTTCTCGTACTGCCAAGGGATTACCACTTGTTAATATTTTAACCTTCCAGGAAGATGAAAAGCTTGCAGCTATCACAGCAGTTCCAAATTTAGAGGATGAAAATTCTTATTTATTCTTTGCAACAAAGAAGGGTATTGTAAAAAGAACAAGATTATCTCAATTTAAAAATATTAGAACAAATGGTATTATTGCTATTAACTTACAGGAAAATGATGAGTTATTACAAGTATCATTAACTGATGGTAATAGAGATATTATCTTAGGTTCTTCTAATGGTAAAGCTATTCACTTTAAGGAATCAGAGGTTCGTCCAATTGGAAGAAGTGCAGCAGGTGTAAAAGGTATAGCTTTAGCTAAAAAGGATTACTTAGTAGGTATGGCTATAGTTACAGAAGAAAAGAATGAAGTTCTTATTGTAACTGAGAAAGGTTATGGTAAACGTTCAGCTGCTGAAGAATATCGTGTTCAAGGCCGTGGTGGAATGGGTGTGAAAGCCTTCAATGTTACCGCAAAGAATGGTAAGCTTGTAGCTTTACGTAGTGTAAATCCGGATTTAGATTTAATTATCACAACAGATAAAGGTGTAATCATTCGTATGCATATTGATAAGATATCTTTAGCTGGTAGAAATACACAAGGAGTTATCCTAATTAAACTTAAAGATGATCAATCTATTGCTAATACAGCTATCGTAGATAGACAAGTAGATGAGGAAGAAGCATTAGAAACAGCAGCACCTCTTACAGAATCTGTAACTCAAGCCTCTGAAGGTGTTACTGAACCCGAATCAACTAAACAAGAATAATAATATATAAGGGAACTTAAAAATGCCTTCTATAGTTAGTTTTAAGTTCTTTTTTATGCAAAAAATTAGAAAATTACAAAAGTTTAAAAACTTGCTTTTTAAAAAAATAATGCTATAATAATAAAGATTATAAAAAAGGAGAAATATATAGTGAAAAAAATATTTATAATTGTAAATTTTATTTTTCTTATTATGAGTGGCATAGTTATTAGTTTTGCTAAAAATGAAAACATCTTTGGAGGTATAAGTCAGCCTGGAATATATGATACAAAGGATGAAGTTGACGAATACATTAAAAACACCTATGGAAATAAAACAGATTTTAAGTTTACAACCACTCATAGTTATGGTGTGTTATCAACACGGAATGTAAGTAGCGGAACTCTCGAATATAAATACAACTATCAATTAGATATGACTTCAATAAATAATAAGTTTGATTTAAATGGAGATAATATTATTACATGGGAAGATAGCATAGATAAAGATGACATAGGAATTTGTTCTCCTGTTGCAGCAGCAATCGCTATTAGATATTTAGTATACTGTGGAAAATTAAGTTATACACCAAGAATTAAAAATGCTTTGTATGGAGAGTTTACAGATGATCCTAATGATGTTTTTAATGTTTTTTATGAACTTGTTGATTCATATATTTCGTGTGGATGGCAAGGGGATGTAGCAACTCAAACCCAAACAACAAATGCTATTAATCATTTTTTAAAAAGAAACAATAGTAAATTTAATTTGATATATACAGAAAAAAACATTATAAATCAAATTGATTTGTGTTATCAAAAAGGGTTGCCTTGTTTAGGATATATTTTATTTGATAAAGCAACTACAGGACATATTGCAACAATTGCTGGTTATTATACGAAAGAAATAACTTATACAGAAAAAATATTATTTATGACTCAAACAAAGAAAGTTACTTTGCATTTTGTTGTTATAAATACAGGATGGACTAATTCAACTATGGGAGATAGCGGTGGAGCCACTCAAGAACAATACGATGATAATTATAGTTATGTTCTATCCTCTGATTTGATTGGTATAAATTACTTTGAAGAGGTATAAAATGAAGAAAAAAATTACTATTATTACTTGCTCAATTGTACTTTTGATTACAATAATTATAAGTGTAACACTAGTCATTAAATATAATAAAAAAAGTACCATAGAAGTAGCTCTGTGGTATGATAGCAAAAACTCTGATACTATTGCAGAAATTTCAGAAAAACCTATTACACATTCTCTTCCTTATTGTTTTAGTGCAATTGTTGACAATCCAAGTGATAAAGATATTGAGAAAATAGTGTCAACTTCTTATTATGTAGGAGAAAGAAATTATTATATTTCCGGTAGATTGCAAGAAGGAAATTTATTATTTAAGAATAATGCCTATTACTTTTGTTATAAGGGTAATGATTATTATGTTGTTAAAACGTTATTGTGTGAGTTGATTTATAATCATTTGGATGTGTTTTTTCCACTACCTGCAGCAATGTGGGTAGATTTGGATACTGAACCAACATCTACAATGTTTATAGACTTGTTTTTTGAAACAAGATCATTTACAGAATGTAAAGAATTTTATTCCATGTTTTCAGAGTTTGTGACAATTGAGGAAGAAAATAAGAGAATTCTTATTTTAGGAAATGAAGTAAAAACTCAAGAAAAATATGAAATCATTATCGATTTTAATACCAAAAGTTTTTTAATCAAAATTGATAATGAAATAAAAACTTTACACACATCTACGAAATAAAGAAAGAAGTTGTTAGTCTTACTGGAATAACTAACAACTCTTTTTTATGCGTATTGTTTTTTCTCGTTTTGATACATAACTACTATTTCACTTAAAATATCAACATGTGAAAAATCCTTATGATATACAATATTTAATTCACGAATCATACTTAGATTTTCAATAGAAATACTCTTGAAATGATTTTTTTCAATATCTCTTAAACAAGTACTTTTTGCTAAAATAGAAACTCCATAATTATTACGTACCAAATCTTTTATCATGGCAATATTATCAATTTGCATCATAACTTCAAAGTTATGAATAGATTCCCCAATACTTTGCAATTGATTTTCAAACAATTCGGTAGTTCCTGATTCTTCTGAACGTAGAATCAGTTTCTCTTTTTTTAATTCGTTTATAGATATAATTTTTTTCTTTGATAAAGGATTGTGGTTAGATACAGCAAGAACCAAAGAATCTGTATCGAGAAGAATATAATTTAAATGATCATCTAAGATTTTACCATCAACAAAGGCCACATCAATCTCAAAATTCTTTAATTTATTATAAAGATTTTTTATAGTATCAGAAATAATCGTTATATGTAAATTTTCTTTTTCCAAGGAAAACTTAGCTAAAATCCTACTGATAATACTGCTTTCAGCAGAAGGAGTTAAACCAATTGTTAGGCGTTTTATATTGAATTGATGATCTAAAAGTGATTGTTCAAGATTTGCATATATATTATTCAATCTAATGGCATATTTGACTACAATTGCACCCTCATTAGTCAATTCCACACTATGATTTGTTCTTCTGAATAGCTTTACATTCAATTCTTGTTCCAACTGTTTTATATGCAAACTTACTGCTGGTTGAGTTAAATTGAGTTCCTCTGCAGCTTTGGAATAATTCTTTGTTTCTGCTACCTTAAGTAAGGTTTGTAGTCTTTGTGTAATCATACTTCCTCCTGATATAAGTAAATTTTATAACTATACAATTTATTATAAGTTGATTTTAATTCATTTTAGGAATAAAATCAAGAACAAGAATAGTATTTTGTTGTGAATAGAGGTTTTATTTATGGTGGATTTTCAATTTTATCAGGATTTAACAAATACATCTAAGGTTTTAATTTCCTTAAGTATTATGTTATTAACTGGTTTTTTAATGACAAGAATAACAAAATTATTTAAACTACCGAATGTTAGTGGGTATATTATAGGAGGAATTCTTATAGGGCCATACTGTTTGAAGCTGGTATCTGAAGAAATGGTTGGTCATATGGATTTTGTGAGTGATATCGCATTGAGCTTTATAGCTTTTGGAGTTGGAAAATTTTTCAAAAAAGAAGTATTAAAAAAAGCAGGTCCTAAAGTCATCATTATTACAGTTTTTGAAGCCTTGATGGCAACGATATTAGTAACCTTATCTATGCATTTCTTTTTTAAGATGTCATGGCAATTTTCTTTAATATTAGGAGCCATCGCCTCAGCAACAGCACCAGCCTCAACAATGATGACGATTAAGCAGTATAATGCTAAAGGAGAATTTGTTGATGTTTTATTACAAGTAGTAGCTTTAGATGATATTGTGTGTTTACTAGCATTCAGTGTTGCAACTGCGATAGCTACTGCATCAGACGGAAGCTTCCAAGCAATGGACATTATAAAACCTATTGGATTTAATTTATTATCTATTGTTATTGGTGTTGCTCTTGCAATTTTACTTCGTTTGATTTTGAATCCAAAAAGAAGCAAAGAGAACAGATTAATTTTAGTAATTATGGCTCTTTTATCTTTATGTGCTGTCTGTTCAATCTTAAATGTTTCTCCTTTACTTGCTTGTATGATATTTAGTACGGTTTATGTAAATATAACAGATGATACTTATTTGTTCCATCAAATAGATAATTTTACACCACCAATTATGTTATTATTCTTTGTTTTATCAGGAATGAAGCTAAATTTAAAAACATTACTCAGTGTTGGAATTATAGGTGTTAGTTATTTCTTCATTCGTATTGTCGGTAAATATTTAGGATCCTTCTTAGGATGTCTAGCTACAAAACAACAAAAGAATGTAAAGTATAATTTAGGATTAGCTCTGATTCCGCAGGCAGGAGTAGCAATAGGATTATCTGTGTTAGGACAAAGACTATTACCACCAGATTTGGGAAATCTATTATCTACAATCATACTTGCTTCATCAGTCCTTTATGAATTTGTCGGACCATCATGTGCAAAAGCATCATTATTCTTATCACACTCCATTGAATGGGATAAAAAGAAGCGTAGTGAGGAAGAAATCATTGATGAAGAAACAAGAGCTAATTTGGAACAATTGGTTGCAGAATCTAATAAAGAATATCAAGAAAATTTAGAATTGAGATTGCAGTCTGAAGGAATAAGTATTCCACATGAAGAAAATGTTGCAGGTGTAAGATTAAACAATAAACGAAATAGAAAAAAGGAATGATTTTAATATCATTCCTTTTTTCTTAATTTAATAAATGATTATAATTTATCCTTAATTAAAAAAATTATATATAAGAACAGCGAGTATAATTATAAAACAAATCCAGGAGACAATCTTTAATATCTTCATCAATCTAATTTTTCTTTTCAACTCTTGATCTAAAGTATATTGATTTTCTAAAATTCTAAATGCGCAATCTCCTGTTAACTCAACCGCTTCCTGATCCTTTGAAAAAGTATTATAGTGCAAGTCTAAAACAGAATCTTCTTTTAAATATAATTCGGCAGAAAATAACAAAGTTTTTTCTTTGTTTCTATAGCGGATATCAAAAATACCTAACAAACTTATGAGAAAAAAGAAATAACAAAATATAAAACCAAATCTTTGATTTAAAGGATGATAGTTTTTAATTTTTAATTTAGTTAAAGTATTACAAGAAACACTACAAAATGATTTTCCATTTTTCTTTTGAATTTTAATTTCTTTGTCATCTATGAAAATAGTAGGCTTAAGAGAAGAATAGTTTTTTATGTAAATAGTTAAATTAGGCATTAGAAACACCTCCTTGTAAACCCACAATTAAAAGGATTATAAATAAGACAGTTAAGCAAACACAAAAAATAAGACGTCTCTTTGTTTGTTTATCTTTATAGTCAGGAAGAAGACAAACAAATGCACAAACAAGTAGACCAAGGCTAATTCCTGCCACTAAAGGAATGTAGGTTTTAGCACTCGCAATGAGATTTCCAAAAGAAGCTGTGACATCAAACAAATTTCTAAATCCTTCATCAAAAAATAAAGTAAAAAGAGTTAAGAATGCTATCATTACCAAAATCAAAAGAATAAGTACAACAAAAATTTCTGATATTAAAAGTCCAAGTAGACAAAGTAGCCCAAAGAAAGAAAATCTATAAAGAATAGTTCCCAAGTGAGCTAAATTTTTCTGTAAATTGTAACTCATATTACCGCCTCCTTTTATTCATTTTTAAAACCGTTACTGCTATCAATAGAATAACATAATTTCAAGTGTTTGTCTATTTTATTTTAAAAATAAAATAATTGTAATTATTCTTATGTTTTAATATTAGTATTCTACTAATTTATGGTATAATACCATATAGGTGGTGAAAAAGATGGAAATTAAAATAGCAATCAAAGAATTGGCTCATTTTATTTGTCAATCTGGGAATTTGACAAGTGAATATTTTTCATCACGCGATTTAGAAGAAGGAACGAAATTACATAAATATCTTCAAACAAAATATAATGAAAAAAGTCAGAGTGAAGTTTATATTAAAAAAGAAATGACATATCACAGTCAAAACTTAGTACTACATGGCTTTATAGACGGGGTTTTAGATATAGATGACGAAACGATCATTGAAGAAATAAAATCTACAAAACTTGATTTTGAAGAATTAAATCCAAAAGAAGAGCATTTAGCTCAATTAAAAATTTATACCTATTTATATGCTTTAGAGAATGAAATGTCTTCTATACATGCTAGATTAACCTATATTTCGGTTGTCGATTATAAAATTAAAGAATATGACTATATTTTGTCTTTAGAAGAATTAGAAGATTTCTTTTTTGATATTTTAGAACAATATATGGAGTGGGTAGAACTCAACGAAGAAGCTCAAAAGGACAAAGAAGAAACAATCAAAACAATCAAATTTCCGTTTGATCAAATGCGTCCTGGACAAAGAGACATGATGAGGGCATGCTATCAAACGATGAAAAATAATGATATCTTATATGCGATTGCTCCAACAGGAATAGGCAAAACTATGGCAACAATGTTTTCTACTCTAAAGGCATTAAATGGAAAAGATAAGTTATTTTATTGTACAGCTAAAGGAAGCGGCAAGAATGCGCCACTTACAGCAATTAAGCTTTTAGAGAAAAAAGGGTTAAAAATCAAAACAATCAATATAACCGCCAAGAATAAAATTTGTAATGCGAAGTTTAAAACCTGCAAACCAGAGGAATGTCCTTTTGCGGTAGGATATTTTGATAGAATACGAAATGCTACAGAATATATATTTAAAAATTGGAATACTTATGATGAAGATATCATATCTGTAGTTGCAAATAAATTTAAGATTTGTGCATTTGAATTTAGTTTAGATTTATCTTATTACTGTGATATCGTATTAGCAGATTATAATTATGTATTTGATCCGAGAGTGCGCTTGATTCGCTATTTTGAAAGTGATGCTTATCATCCTAAGGTTTTAGTTGACGAAGCACATAACTTAATATCTAGAAGCAAAGATATGTATTCCGCAACAATTAGTGAAGAAGATATAAGAATCTTAAGAAAATTATTAACGGGATATAAGCCATTAGTTCGTTCTGATTGTAATAAATTAATTGAACATATTAACTCCTACAGAGAATATTTAGTAGAAGAAACAATCTATGTCAATACAACATTGGACTCTGATTTAGTTGCTATGATAAAGGCATTAATTAGTAAATGCGATTCGTTGTTTTTAGAAAACAAAAAGATTCAAAACAAAGATGAAGTATTAGAGATTTATTTTAAACTTTTAGATTTTTCAAATATATCTACCTTTTATGGACCTACACATCGATTAATAGCTAAGCTAGATAAAGATATATGTACTATATCTATGATGTGCTTAGATGCTTCCAATTTTATATTAGAAACCATAGAAGAATCCATCAAAGGAATCGTGTTCTTTTCTGCTACATTAACCCCTTTTCAATATCATGCGGATTTATTAACTCAAGGTAAAGGAAACTTCTTAGAACTTCCTTCTCCATTTGACCCAGCCAATTTAGATATTATCATCAATAACAAGGTATCAACAAAATATAAGGAACGTGCATACTCTGTGGATACTATTTTAGAAGCAATAGAAACACTAACAAATGTAAAATCAGGAAATTACATTGTGTTTTTTCCGTCCTATCAATATTTGCATATGGTGGTAGATGCATTAGGAGAAGTTAACTTTGATGTGATTGTACAAAAATCGACAGATACTGAAGCTGAACGAAATGCAATTATATCAGAGTTTAAACTGACAGGATCCTGTAAGGTGGGAATCTTCGTATTAGGTGGAGTATATGCAGAAGGAATTGATTTGATCGGAGATTGGTTAAATGGTGTTATTATTGTAGGTGTTGGACTTCCTATGTATTGTGATGAGAATAATATCTTAAAGGACTATTTTGAAGAAAAATATCAAAATGGATTTGAATACGCATATACCTATCCAGGATTTACGAAGGTAGTTCAAGCTGTTGGACGTGTCATTCGAAGTGAAGACGATCGTGGCGTAGTTATATTATTAGATGAAAGATTTACGCATATGAAGTATCAAGCGTTGATGCCTAAGCATTGGTTAAACAAAAAGGTTATTACAGATTCTTATCATTTAAAAAAAGAATTAGAGAATTTTTTTGACAAAAAATAAAAGAGGTGACCTCAGGTGAAAAACATCTTATATTATGTAAAAAAATTTGGCAATCGCTCCTTCGAAGAATTTCCTTTGAATGAAGTAGACGGCTTAATTCTTTCTCAAATCTCTTATTTGAATTTAGATTCTGTACTTCCTACAATTGATGATACAATGGCAGATGTTTCCTTGCTAGAAGTGTTAGATGAAATACATTTAAAAATTGCTTGTGAAAATACTTTGGATAGAAAAAAGAATTATAAGTTGATTAAACTCTTACAAAAAACAACAAGATATGAAGGG
>JAIDMV010000183.1 GCA_029050385.1 Anaeroplasmataceae bacterium
ATTGATGATATTAATTCCAATTGTTTTGTTTATAATAATTGCGATTCCTGTCTTATATATAAATGAGTATAATGCGAATAAGGTAACTTTATTTGCAAGTGATTTAGAGGAAGTAAACAAAAAGGAAATAGTTTACGGAGATAAAAATACAAAAATGGATTTTGATTTTGTGCTTTATTGTACAAATTATGATAATGCTTCTGGCACAATTAAATTCCAAGCATTTGCATACGAGAATGAAAACACTAGAAATGTTATTAATTTAGCTAATAGAGTTAAAGTTCGTTTAGGAATGTATAGCGATTGGATTAAAGTTGAGCAGACCTCTTCTTCCTATGACAAGTATATTGCTACTGGTCCTAGAACAGCAAAAGAGCAAAGTAGAAGTCGTTTTGATTTTACAATTTACAACATTCCTCATCTTCCTAAAAAAGGAAAACTACCTTTTATCAACATTACTTCTATTCCCGTTTATGCTTACATCACTTATACGACAACTGTTAATGGTACTGAGGCTACCAAAAGATATATTTTGAAATACAGCTATGAAGATTACGTTATTGAATCTAAAACACTTGAAGATCATCGTGAAATGGAATTAAATATTTCTTCTACTAATATTCAATGGAAGTATAAAAACGATCTATCTTGGACCAATTCCATTGCTACTGATGACTTGATTGGTATAGAAGCACGTGCTTCTGATACACATATTCAGTGGAAAAGGAAATGCGATAAAGAATGGACAAATTTAAGAGCATTTTCTGAACTTTCAGGATACACTGCTGGCAGTGTTCCACAAGTGAAAATTGAAAGTGGTTATATTCGTTGGCGATTCGGTGATGACGATTCATGGAATTTACTGACAAGCATTTCAAGTTTAAAGGAAATTGATGTAAGAGTTGATAAAGAAGCTGGTTATATTCAGTGGAAACGAAAAAGTCAAACAGAATATACTAATTTAAAGGCTTTCTCAGAATTACCTAATTATACTTCTGATAAAAATGTTGATGTTCGTATCAGTGGTAGTAATGTTCAATGGAGATTTTCAGATACTGTCAATTGGACAACTTTACAAACTGTAGACTCTCTTATTGGTGTACGCGTTCAATTTGATGAGAATAAAAATGTACAATGGAAATGTGTTGATGATAAAGATTGGACAAATTTAGTAATCAATGGTGAACAAGTTACAGAAGAAAATCTTGATTCAACACCGATTAAATACGGACCTACTGCTGGTGGAATTGAATAAAAATAAAAAGTGATGTTCAATTGAAACATCACTTTTCTTTTGAATTAAATTTACAATTCTTCAAAATTTTTGTTGGAAAAAACTCACCCAGCTCTAATCCTGTTATAAAAGATTTTTCTAACGATAAATGAAATTGTTCAAGGATTTTTATCCCCTCTTCTTCTTTACCACAATATAGCGTAATATGAGGTTCCCAAGGGAATCCATCAGAATAGTTTCCTTCAAAGGCTTTGTGTAGAATCTCTAGTTCTTTTGTTAATCTAGGTTTTGCAAAAATCACCTGATAATTAAAGTGATCTAAACCTATAAGCTCTATAGAACTAGGCTCACTTATCTTTTGAATTTGATCCATTTTTTCTAGCAAATCATCTTTTCGTTCTACTGGAAAGCTCCCCAGAGAAATGTGAAAAGGAATCCCCATCGTTTGAGTACCATTAGGAAACATCTTTAATATTTCATTTTGTAAACTAGTAAGCTGCTTCTGGCTTTCATCATCTAATACTGCATAAATAGTTAAAAATTTCTCTTTTTTCATAACCTTATTTTAAAACACCTAGCTATATAAACTAGGTGTTTTTCTCCTATAAACTGAATTTTTTAGACTTACTGTCACCTTTGAAAGTAACCTCTAGCTCGTTTATAGCGCTGCGTAGAGTCTTTAAAATCTTGTCTACATCATGAACATCATAGTCGTAATTACTTGTATTTGCAAGATTTCCTATTAAAGAAATTTGTTTTAAAGCATTGTTTGTACGAGCCTCTGCAAGTCTTGTGAATTTTTCTCTTTTTGTTTCTTCCATTTTCATCAACCATCCTTCACTATAATTTTACAATATATTGCAAAAATGTCAATCATATTTTCAAAATTTAAGATAGTTTATAGTTCTTAGCCTGGGAGGTAAACAGTTTATAATATAGACTATTCTTTTCTTTCATCAAATTCTCATGGGAATCAAAATTAGAAACTTTCCCATTTTCTAGAACTAATATTTTATCACAGAAAATAGACGAAGACATACGATGAGAAATATAGATAGCTGTTTTATGTAAAATCATTTTATTAAAATTCTCATATATTTCTGCTTCTGCAAGCGGATCTAATGCACTTGTAGGCTCGTCTAAAATTAACAAATCTGCATGCTTAGCTAAGGCTCTTGCAATAGCAATCTTTTGTCTTTGACCTCCAGATAACTCAACTCCACCTTCGTCATAATTTTTTGAAAGAATAGAATCGTATTTTTGAGGTAGTGCCTCAATTGATTCTTTTATACCCACCTCTTCACAAATTGATTTTAAAGATTCCTCCTCTAATTGTGGATGAATATTTTCTTTTATAGAGTAAGCAAATAATTTATAATCCTGGAATACTGCACTAATCGCTTTGATGTATTGCTCTCTTTGGTAATTTTGAATTGGTATACCATTAATTCTAATCTCTCCTTTTGTAATGGAATAAAGTCTGCAGATAAGTTTAACAATCGTTGTCTTACCTGCACCATTTAAACCGACAATAGAAATCTTTTCTCCCTTTTTAATTTCAAAAGAAACATCTTCTAAAACATATTTATCAGTTTTTGGATATTTAAAATACACATGGTCAAAACAAATGGTATCTAAGCTTTCTAAAATTTCCGTTCCTTCTACTTCCTCTGTTGGTACTTCCATAAGTTCCACCAATGGGGTAATATACTCTATTGCACGAATATATTCTCCATTTGCCTCTATTATGGATGTAATACAATCCGAAAAGCTTATTGCAGAAGAAATGGTAAGTGTGAAGCTAGAAATTGGTAAGTGCTGAAGCAAGGTTCTAATCCCTAC
>JAIDMV010000184.1 GCA_029050385.1 Anaeroplasmataceae bacterium
ATATAAGATATAATCATTATCGTTAAAAAGAGAAGAGAAATCGCGTAAAGTGCTTTACTTATCGGATATAGGTATTGACGAACACAAGACTTGTGGCGGTGATTTCCTCTAATCCGCTGTAAATCTTATAGTGGATCTCTTTAAAGGAGGTCTTTTCTTTATGAAATTTTTAAAATTAATTTCACAATATAAAATTTCTATCATTGTATTTATTTTTGTTTTTTTTCTTGCAGGATTCTTTATTACGGAATCTCTATATAATGCAAATCAAGCAAAATATATTTATTGTTTTGCATCAGATAAAGAAGATGTTTCTTTAATCGTTGATGTAGATTTTTATGAGGATGTTTTTAAGCAGATTGAAGAAAATAATAAATTAGCTGAAACGGATGCAAATTACAAGAAAATTAGTTATGCTAAAATTGATTATAAATCCATGCTGAAATTTTCTAAGATAATAAAAAAAGATGGTAAATATGAACTTCAAATTCAAAAGAAGTATTTTCCAAATATAGTAAGTTCTACCACTGGAAAAGTAAATGTAAGTGAAAATCGTATTAAAAACTATTTTAATTTAATTCTGAGTTATACAAATTATGAGGCAAGTTTTCAAGAGGTAAGATTAGAACAAAATATAAATCCTTGGATGGTAGGCGGAATATGTGCAGGAGCATGTACAGTTGTATTATTTCTTTTGTTTTTAGGATATAGTCTATATAGTAAGGAAAATATAGAAGTAGAAGATAATCAAGTGATCTATAGGTCTATTTTTCATAAAGCGTATTGGAAGGATTCTTTAAGGTTTATCAACAGTGTTAAAAAAATGTGTACGATAAGCATTTTATTTGCATGTATGCTGTTATGCAAATTCATACCAATCCCTTCTGGGTTTGGTAGCCTAGGCATAGGATTTACTTATTTATTTTTTGGAATTATCTGTTGGATTTATGGTCCACTATGTGGTTTATTTATTGGCTTTTTTTCAGATATTTTAGGATATTTTATAAATCCAGGTGGAATCTTTTTTATGGGATATACATT
>JAIDMV010000185.1 GCA_029050385.1 Anaeroplasmataceae bacterium
TCCTACTTCTTCTTCATTTTCAACAATCACAACATGAATTCCAGTAATGCTCAGTTCTTCACCAGCATAATATTCTTTCTTTTCAGGTAATGCTTTTATAAGTAATGATAAAGAAGGTTCATGTGGTCTAGCAACAACTCTTACAGAATAATTTGCACTAAATTGCAAATAAGTAACTGTGACTGTCTGATAGCCTAAGTCTTCTGTACTAATTTTTGAAAACTTTGCATCCTCAGTTACTTCAATTTTCTTCTTCTCGTATACTGCATATACGATAACATTTCTAGGAGAATAATCATCTCCTTGATATACATCTATATTTTCTATGTTTTTTAATTCTATGGACAAAATTGTATCCTTATCCTCTTGATTTGTTTTGCATCCTGCAAGAACAAAAAGAAATGAAATGAATAGTAATATCCAAATTTTTTTCATAGATATCCTTCCTTTGTATAATGCCTTAGCTTCTAAATGAAAGAAATAAGAGTTTTCTTTCATTTAAAACCTAAGACTATCCCGAAAGATAGTCTTGAGAGATTTTTTTAATTTTTCTGGTATTTCAACTTTGTTGCGTAATCTACAGGTTTATAGCTTTCATTTATAGAAGAATTACCTTCTTCCATAACATCTGCAATAACCTTATTGATACGACGAACAGAAAGTTGAGATTTTACCATTGTATAATAAGGTGTTCTTTGATGAGCTTTCTTATCAGAAACATCCTTATGTGGGAACTGACGATCAGGATAATTAGAAGGGTCAGCAGCAAGATATACTTTAAGCTTCTTAGAAGTTAAAGATAACTTACAAATCTGTTTTCTTCCTAAATAGAAACAATCATAATAATTTGTTAAACGATTGTTTACACCCTTATATTTCATCAATTCATTCTTTACAATATTGAATAGTTGCTTCACCTCAGGTGATGCTTTTCTAATCTTTTCTGTAAATGTTAAACGTGCACGTCTATAGTAATTCAAACCGTCAATGATTTCATAGTAACCATCTTGTAGTTCTTCTTTAGCGTGTTGATTCCATTCATCATCATACTTATCACGATATGATTGGATAATTGCCTCTAATTCCTCTAAGGATAGAGTAGGCTTAACTAGCTTTTCATCTTCGTCATCGTCTTCGTCATCATCATCACCAGCATCAGACTTAGATAGAGTAGATAAGTCTAGATTTAGATTCATATCTGCTTCTTCTTGTTCTTTTGCTTGTGCTGCTTCATCAGGGATAACTTCCTCTTCCTTTTCCTCCTCAGCTTGAGCTGTCTGAAGTTCATCAATTAAAGCCTCTAATTCTAAACGTTCCTTACGTTCATGTTCTAGACGCTCTCTTAAGCTCTTAGCTTCAGCTTGAGCTTTTTCGATTTCGTATCTAGAATTATCTTGTGTCTTAGATAGTTTTTCAATCAATTCATCAATATTGAATACTGGTTGATTCTTTTGATTTTCTTTCAAATCATCGATTTGCTTCTGAAGAATTTCAAATTCTCTATCACGATTATCAGATACATGGATTTGATAACGGTCATAATCATAGAAGCGTCTTTCTCTTGATGAATATCTTAAATCATCTACCTCACGTCTTAGACGAGAAACTTCATCATCACGATAGCCATAGTAGTCTCTATCACGATAATCTCTTTGAATATAGGTTGTCGTATTTGTACCATTTTGTTGATGAAGCTTTAAACGTTCAATTTCTAAACGTAATGCATCAATTTCTGAACTATTTGGATTCTTTTGATTCTTCAAACGTTCAATTTCAAGCTTCAATGCATTAATCTCTTCATCATTTTGCTTAATTGTAACTGTAGTAGGCTGTTGTTGAGGTTGATGTTGCATACGCTCCATTTGTTCTTTTAGACGTTTTACTTCTTCCTCATGAGCCAAACGCTTTTGTTCCTCTAAGGTTAACTGGAATTGATGACGCATTTCATCCATTTGACGACGCATTTCTTCTAATTCCTTATCATGCTCAGGAACAACAGTTGTTCCACCTAAACCAGAAATATTGATTGATGTACCACCATTTGGCGTATTGCCAATAGTTGCTTCAATAGTTTCTGTTTCAATAACCTTTTTAACCTTAGTATCCTTATCTTCATCTTCTTCCTCTTCAAGAGGTGGAAGCTTAAAGTCAAATACAGTACCAGCAAATGCTTCAAATTGAGGTAGTGGAATTGGTTGTGAAATTACATAACCTTGTACAATAACATCACGACGAATAGAAGCTAGTGCCTCTAAAGTCTGGCGATCAGATACACCCTCACATACCATAACATAATTTAATTTTCCAAGCATATCAAGCATGTTTTTAACGATTGCCATATCCTTGTCTGTAGATAATCTATTCTTAAAGAATAATAAATCTAATTTAACAACATTAAATTGATTTGAAGAAATATAATCCATAGAAGAATGTTCCTTACCGAAATCATCCATAGCAACACTAAATCCGAACTGACGTAATTTCATAATGCAGTTGGAAATATAATGTGTATTTTCCATAAAGGTATCTTCAGAAATTTCTAATTCAATATTCTTAGGATTAATTTGATATTGATTTACGATCTCCATAACTCTATTTTCAAAATTAGGAGTCATAAATTGAATTTTAGATATATTTACAGAAATGACCAAATCGCTTCTGCCACGTTGAATCAACTCTTGCATAAACTGACAAGCAGCTTTTAACATAGCCTCGTCAATGAAACGAATAAATCCTGTCTTTTCGAAGATTGGAATAAAATCTGCTGGACTAAATTTAAATCCATTAGAATCATCCATCCAACGACATAGAATCTCACCACCGACAACCTTACCAGTGCTTAAATCTACTTTTGGCTGAATATAAGGAATGAAACGATTTTGTTCAAAATCTCCATCCTTTTCACTATTCATTCTTCTAAACTTATTTAATATATCTCTTACCTCACCAGTATAGAAATATTGGTTATTATCCTCAATAAGTTTAGAGAAAGTAGTGATTGCAGCTGCAACATAGATTAACTCTGGGTCCTCTAGTGGAGCTTGTTCATATATACCATAGTAAACATAGAAGTCATACATTCCATAGCCATCAATGGTCATTTCGTCTAAACGTTTTTCCATAATTTGGCATTGTGCCTTTACTTCTTCTTTACTTCTGTCATTGAACACAATCAAGAACTTATCAAATTCAATTCTACTAATGGTTTCACTCTTTTTTAAGCCTTTAGTTAAATAATCGGAAATTTGATAAAGCAATTTATTTCTTTTAGCATAATTGATATATAAATAACTTAAGTTTCTAATTTCAACAACCACAACAGTAGGGTTGGTAAATTTCCCACCCTTGCGGGCGAGAAATTTAAGAATTCCCTTTTTGTTATATATCATACATTCATTATCCATATATTGACTTGCTTTTGTTTGCTTACGATGGTTAAAACGATAAGCAATGATGCCGACAATCAAGATTATAATTATGAAAAGTAAAATGAGATGAACTATCGTAACTTGAAAATCGCCAATTTTAAATAAATTCATTTTATTAACTCCTCTTATGCTTCTTGTTCGTCATCTTTTTTTCTTTTCTTGTTAATAGCACCGAACTTATCTCTATTAACACAAATTAGGATAATAATTAAGATGATAATTGCAATTGCAAGTAAAATCCAAGGCATAATAATTTGTAAAATTTCAGGAATTGTGTTTCCACCCTGTAATGCCTTTGATTCAAGCTCGAAGGTAACAAAGATTTCTTCATCGCCATCATAAACTCGAACGATTACTTCTGTACACATTCTATTTGAAGTGTCAGAAATAACTGTTACTTCAGGCTTTTCAACATATTGATTTGTAGAATCATAGTTTTCTTCATCAAATACGATATATTGAGTATAATCCTTGATATCTGCTGCTCTCTTATCAACTAAATTGATCTTATAAGCATACTCTCCATTCTCCTTCTTTTCACATGTATATTCAGAGTAAGCCTCTGTATTTACAGTGAAGTTCATAGGAGCTCTTGTAACTTCTACTACGATTGCACGAGTAGATTCACCATCTTCAGCAATGATTAGAATAACTAAAGTATTCTTACCAACTCTTAAATTAACATTTTGGTCAGTTAATACTCCACTCTCTCTACCATTAATAATCTTATAAGTAGCACCATCGCCATCCTCAGTTGGACCTTGAGCTGGAGTAACCTTAACATCTAATGTCTTAATTCCATTTGGAACTTCATAAGAATAGTATCTTTCATCATCTGTATAAGCTTCCTTGAATGCTGGAATTTGAAGAATATCAATAAATTCAACTTCAGTATTTGTAGAAGCTAATCCACGACGCTTAATGATTAAGTTATATTCTACTGTCTTACCTTCCTTAGAAGTTACAGTTAATGTAAATTCATTCTTTCCTTCAGCAAGATTAACATCAAATGTTCTTACTAAATCAGTCTTTGAATTTACAGTTGAATTACTACAAGAAACAACGAAATCAGGATTATCAACTTCAGCTTTAATTGTAGCATATAATGTCATATAGCTTACAATTGTTGTGTAGTTATAAACTTCTTTATCAAATGTAGTTGTCTTGTAGTTAGCATCTAATAATTTTTCACCAATAGCACCTAAATTAGTTAAATAAGGTAATGGGTAATCTCTAATTACATTAATCTTATAAGTAGTAGATGAACCATCTTCTGCAGTAACAGTTACTGCAAATGTATTCAATCCTTCCTTCAATGCTTGTCTACCGAAATCACCAGAAACCTTAGCCTTAGGATCACTTGTTACATATTCGATATCAATAACTTCTGTAGTATTTGGTCTTGCAGGTAATGTATACTCTGTTACTGCTGGATTAAATCCAGGTACAGTAGTACCATCAGCCTTTAAGCTAGATAGTGTTGAATCAGTAGATGCTGATTCAAATTCTAGATGAATCATATATTCTTTGCCTTTACCAGCTTCTGGATCTTTAGCAATACAATATACGCTTACATCTTTACTACCGCCTCTCATTGCAGAAGTGATTGTAGTAGTTAATGTATTAGATGGACGAGCTGAACCGTCAATCCAAGTAGTTGAATATGTACCATCTGGTCTTACTACAGTAATCTTATAGTCTTTAGCTGAGAATGGAATCTTAAATACACCATACTCTAATACATCTGCACTAAATGGTGTTTCTGGATTAGAATCAGGTTGAGCAAGATAAGTCTTTCCATCTGCTTCAACAATGATTTCTACAATAGTATTGTCCTTGTTGAAATCAATATTACCACGAGCAATTGTAACAGGATATTCTATCTTCTTGCCAGATTCAGCTGTACAAGTTACAGTAAAGTTAAAGGTTTGACCTGTTTCACCTGTTCCAGATAATGATTTATCACCTGTTCCAGAAACTGTTGATGTTTGAGCATTTGGAGTTGCACCAATGGATACAATTTTTACACCATCACCAAGATATGGAACAGCAAATGTAGCATTACCAGGTAATGTAGTACAATGAATTGTTTGTTCGTTACCATCAGCATCTGTATAAGTTATCCATAAATCTTTAAGTGTTGCATCATCATTTTGTGCATCACGATTAATGATTACAGTTACAATATCAGACTTATATCCTGTAATAGGAGTTGCATTTGCCTTATCATATGCTGTTGCATAATCACTCTTAATTTGAATCTTAAATTCATTTTTACCAACCTTTAGACTTTGTTTAGCACTAGTCATAGGGTTGCCATTTAAGAAGATAGTATAGTTATCAGCACTAGACTTGATATCTAAATATGTATCTAATTGTGCTGACTTACCATAAGGAACAGTGATTTCTAGAACATTATTTCTATAATCAATATAAGTTGTTCCATCCTTATCTAATAGATTACCACTTTGATCACTTAACAATGCAAATATATCATCAATGTCGAATGTAATATCACAAGGATAAACATTGAATGTATAATATACAGCATTTGTTTCATCATCTGAACCATCTGGCTTGCTACCAACACCACTTGCTGGTATAACTTTTACAGTCATAGCATTTCTTTGACCAGCAACCATTGTTCTATTAGTTGGCCAAACAAACTTAGCATTTGGATCATTTAATGTAATTGTTGGGTTGAAATATAAAGTATTTCTATCTACACGATAACTATAAGTAGTAACAGAAGGACTTAAACCATCTAATGGCTTTTCAGCAGCATCAGTAGAATTCTCCTTATATGAATATGAATCAATCCATACAGAGTCACTACCTCTTTCCTTACTAATCTCTATTATATAATCATCATGCTCACCGCTTTCTACAGTGACACGAACCTTATATATTAATGGATTATCTACACCAGCAGCATTCTTAGTAGGTTGAATATTAGAAATAGTATATGATGTAGTTCCAGCTCCTAAAGCAATTGGAGTACCAGTAGGATCTATGAAAGATACTGTAGTAAGACCATTCTTATCCTTAGGTGTAAATGCTAATGTAACATTCTTTTGTGTAGAAGTTAAAGAAACTGTGTACTTGTTCTTATGTGCTTCACTGAATTGAGGATCTAACTTATCAGTAGGATCAGAATCAATTGTAGCAGTTAAGCCAGCAAGTGACTTTTCGCCATCGCGAACAACTATGATATTATAGTTCTTTTCATCTCCACTTTCAGCTTTTACAATAATTGTAAAGGTTTTCTTGAATTCATCAGCAGCAAATTGATAACGACTAGCATAATCATGATTATCATTTTGTTTAACAGATGCATTCTTAACACCAGTTAAATCAACTGTGAAATATACTTCCTTACCATTCTTTATATTAACTGTATAAGGTCCACCATCTGACTTATTAAAGTGTGGCACTTGGTTATTTCCATTATAATAAATCATAGTAGCTTCATTAGCTGTACTAGCAGCTTCTGCACGCTTAATAGTAACTGTATAAACAGTTCCAGCTGTTTTTCCATCTTCTGCAACAGTCCATACTTTAACTTCTTTTGTTGATGCTAAAGCAATATTAGAAACTGTAAAGATTTGAGTTTTATCAGTTGTAATAGGAGATTGTACTACGCCATCTATACTAAAACGTAATGTTGATAAATCATTTGCCTTAGTAATTGTAAACTTAGCGTAATCATCACCATCTTTATTTGATAGATTTATTTCATAATCAGTAGTACCTGATGAATATGATGGATTCAAACCACCTGATTCCTTAGTTTCTGCAACCATAGCAGTAATTGCACCAGGAGTTGTATTTGGTTTATATTCATCTGTTTGTAATTTAATTACATAATCTTGAGCTGTTTTGGTTCCACACTTACAAGATACATAAACATGATATGTTAATTCTCTCTTTGTAGAATCCTTACCTGTATAATCAAGCAATCCTGTAATCGTATGCTGACCAGTTTGACCAGTAATAGTTGAAGATGAATCATTTACAGTAGCTTGAATATCTACAGTATCACCAGCTGTTAAGCTATCAATAACATATGTATATTTATTAGTTTCTAGTGTAACGCCAACAGGAGTTCCATCAATAGACACAACCAATGTCTTCAATGTTTGATCATGGTCGCAATCCTTACGTTTTACATAGAAATCATAAACTGTAACCAAATCAGTACGTGATGTATCAACCTCTTTTGTCATTTCAGATGTTACAGTAATTGTAACTCTCTTTGCTGCACCTGCAGTAAGCGCACTACTATTACCAGCATATTTTACATCAACATGTCCATGGAAAGACCCCAAAGTTGTCCAGTCAACTGCAATACTATCCACTTCATATGGAACTACAAATGGAGTATTCTGAGCACTGAATGAACTATAATTTGTAAGATCTAAAGCAACCCCAACAGGAACACCAGTAACATTCTTATCAGCAACATTTGTAACTACATTACCTAATGAATCTTGTAATTCTAAAGATTGAAGAGAATGATCTTGATCACCTACAAATACCTTAAATGTATAAGTATTACCTGTTGGATTTGTAGGGTTATCAATTCTATTCTTTTCAGAAACAACCTTAATGGTAAATGTATAAATACCTTTATCACTTACTGATCCAGTGAATGGGAATGAGAAAGAAGTACCAGAATTACCTACATAAGTCCATGTAGCTGATGCACCTGGATTTATTGTAAAGTCTACTTGATTCAAAGATTGAGTACAAGGTAAATATAGAGAATATGATGCACCTCTTTGATTCAAGTTAAATGCTTGACCATTTTTAAAGTTAAATGAATTAGCAACAGTACAATCTACTCCACCAATAGTTATAGTTTCAATATAATCACCAGTCTTAGCACCTTGACGTTCAATATGAATTTTATAAGTAGTTCCAGCTGTTCCATTTTCAGCTGTAGCAACAACTGTACATGTATTTGTACCAGTTGTGGTTAAATTATATGTGCCATTTCTACTTAATTGATTAGCTTGAGCATTAGCCACATTATTAACCTTTAGAGAAGCTTTTGCATCCTCTAATACAACTGTATAATAAATTTTCTTTGCTGCATAAGGAACAACAAGTGATGAAACTGAATTTTTATCATATTCATTAGTTGATTGAATAAATGCTGAAGCTGGGAAAACATCAGTTTGAGTAGTTCCATCTTCATTCTCGTATGTTAAAGCAATACTTGTAATCTTATTATTTGCACTCTTTGCCTTCGTTGTTACAATACGATATTCCGCAGTTGTTTCATCTTCTGCAACCAACTTAACGTATACAGTATCTCCAACACTATATGTTGTTGATGCATTGTATTCAGTTGATGGATTTAAAGTTTTTCCAACATATGCCTTAGTTGTTGCAGGACTCCAAGCTAAATCCACAGTAAATGAATTACCATTCAAATCAGTATCAATATCGTAATTATAGACAGTAACGCCACCACTCATAGTTGGAGTTGGCTTTGTAATAGTATCGCCTGAAGAATTCTTAACCTCTAACGTATTTAGTGTCTTAGTACCATTTGCTGGTTCTTCTTGAATTACGATTGTATATTGAGTACCATTGCTAAGTGGCTGTGATTGTGTTCTATCATATTCTGTTTGAACATAGAACACGAATGTTTTTTCAAGGTTTGTTTTTCCAGCATCTAAGGTCAGTGTCTGAGTTTGTCCTGTAATATCAGTACCTGAGGCATTTAAAATCTTAGTTTTAGAGCCTGATGGAACATCAATCTTAAAGGAAGCAGTCTTAGAATTGTAAGTCAACTTCGGAGTATTTACAATGTTCGTAGTATTAGATGCAGGAAGTGCACTAGGCAATGAATAAGTTTGATTTGCATTATTTGCATCAACATATCCCATTGCTGTAATAGTTATACCTGTTTTATCATTATCAGCTTTTGGTCTATTTACTTCTACTTCATACCAATCTTCATAACCATTATTAGTAACCTTTATCCATACAGTTTTTGTACTTGCAGCATCATTTGCAGCAGTTGGATAACTAATAGGAGATGTATTTGAACCAGAAGTTATCGTTCCAAGACTTGTTGTCTTGTTTGTATCAAATAATTCAGCTGAAGCTCCTGTAGGTAAAACTACATTTAACCAGAAGCTGTCACGACCTAAAGCCATATCACTTAAGGTGAATTTCTTAGATGATTTTTCACCAGATACTTCCTTTACATTTGAACTAGGACCAGAATAACCTTTAACACTAATAGGTGCTGTATCTGCCTCATGGAAAGTAAATGTATATGTTTTTGTTTTTGATGTGTCTTGAGCTTTTACAACAACTTTTACTGAACTACCATTAGATACAGCTGATAAAGGTATAACAGCATTTGATGTAGCATTAGCACCTGCAACAGTCGCAGTCTTAGGAGACGTAAATGTTGGCTTTAAAGTGAAGCTAGTCAAATTCGTTGTTCCTTTTGGATAATAAACATCAAATTCTGTTTTAGTAGTAAGAGATGAAGTCTCATTCAATAAAGATGTACTAGTACCACTTACTGTAGCCTTAATTTCAACAGCCTCAAGATCGCAATTTGTATCTTTTGCTTTTGTAACTTTTACAGCGTACCATTTCTTTGCAACAGTATCAGAAGCAATAGCTCTAAATGCTACCCATACACTATCACCTGCAGAAACGCCTGACATATCAATATCAAAGTGACCTGCGGCAATAGATACTGTTTTCGTAGAACCAGAAGGTGCAGATGCATCTCCTGATGCAGGTAATGAAGGACTTGATGTATACACATAACCTGTTCCTTCAATAGTACCACTATCCTTAACTTTAGCAAATACAGCTGCACTGTTTCCTGTAATTTCATCTGACGCAGCATACTGAGGACCAGCACCACTTAATATGGATTTACTATCAACAGTTAATTCTATTAAAGTGGTATCTGAAGAAATTGTAGCTCCTTGTAACTCTAATGGAGTTTCTAGGAATCTTGCATTTGCAGCAGCATCACCATTATTATCATTTACACGTTCACTTGTAGCATGAACGATAAATAATGTTTTACCAGAGTTAGTATTTGAATCAGCATCTACTAACTTTACCGTAAATCCAGAGCCACTAGATGAAGTCGTAACACCTAGTGCACCTACAAGGACTTTTCCTGCAGCTGCAGCTTTTCCTGATGCTGCAGAATACTGCCAACCTATTGTAGGATTTGTTGAAGACATACCAGATGTTGTCTGAGTCGCTCCATTTGTAAGCTCTGATTGATTTAAATATGGAGTTACACCAGCAGATGTATCAATTGCGCCATCGAAATCAATTGTAGCAGCAACTGCACGAATTTGACCACTATTAGAAAGTTCAGCATAGATTTCTACTACTATCTCTTGTCCAGGAGTAATAGCAGATAGTGGTGGGTTTTTTGCTTCAAAAGCAGCAACTTCTGCCTTAAGAGCATTATAAATCTGCTCACTTGTATCACCACGAGAATGTTCTTCCCAACCATCTGAAGAGTCCTCATTATCATAAGACCCATCAGGATTTTGTTTAAAATTATAATATGTATGAAATTTTGCACCAGCACCAGTCAAAAAATAGTTGTTTTTCGTAGTCTTTTGAGGTGGTGTAGCAGATGGCAATTTCTCATACGCCTCTAAAATTGCTTTAACCTCTTCAATAGTACTATTTGCATTTTCCGAACTCATAATTCTGGCATTTTTTACAGCCAAATAGCCTTCTTTTGAATATGCAACATAAGAGTATGTACATGTCTCACCTGCAGCTTGTGCTTGGAAGGTGTTTTTTAATCCACCAATTGTAAAGACCAAGGCCAAGCTTAGCAGAAACATTATTAATATTTTTTTAATTCCTTTTATTTTTTTCATAATTTCCTCCACCAATTTTAAAAGATATCTCATTAAATGTCGAAACATTTAATAAATAACAAGGTAGAATATCTTTAGTTTTTTTTCACAGATAGATATTCTACCTATGTATAATTTATTATCTTTTAACTTGCTTGGTATTTACCTCCAAACATATTAAAGTCATATTCTTCAGGATCGCCATCACCTTTTAAGGCATCCTCCATATATACCAAATATTCAACAATCATATCAGAAGCAGTTGCAGTAATAAATCCAACTGCTCTAGGCATAACACCTGCATAATAGTAATATGGTTTACTGAAGTCATCAATAGTACCATTTTCTAGCATTAGGAATTCGTCAATCAAATCTGCATCTGATGCAGTTAATAGACCATCTCCATCCAAATCACCATAAATAATACCAGTAACTTGATCTAACGTTGCTCCTGTTTCCTCATCTACTAAGAAAACAGTGTATCCTGTACCAAAGAATTGCCAATAAGATTCTGAAGTAATAGTCTTATATTTCATGTCCTCATCATTTGGATCTATATAATCTGCTTCCTCTCCATCTCTAGCAGGTCGTCTGACGACGAACCACTCTGGATGTTCATCATAATTTTTAAATTGAACTAAAACATCTTCAATTTTAGTGCTATGATGCATGCATCCTAAATATAAGCCCATTTCATCAGTTGATTTATGTTCAACCTTTTCTTCAGTTATATCTTCACCTCTAACAGTCATCTTATTATTCTCAAATGTTACTATGGTCCATTCCACAGAAGATTTGTCAATCAACTCAAGAATCTTTAATTCCTTAGTAATAGTAAAATATTGTGTATCGTTGAAGGAATAGTTTCCTTGACCTTCAATGATAATTTCTGCTTCTGTAGTTGGCTCAGTATTTTTGTCATAAGATAACTTATATTGATCAGATGCAAGCTGAGTTTTAACTTTAGTTATACGATCAACTAAATAAACCTCTACTGGTGGTTCAATTGGCTTACCACCATCATACTGCCATACTTTGACATAGTTATATTCTAAGTCATAATCTGAATTAGGCAATACTAAAGCTTCAATTTCATAAGTTTCTTCAATATCATCAGTTCCATGATTCTTCCAAGAATATTGAGTCTTATCCTTTAATTCCATTGTAACCTTATGAGTACCAGCATCTCTGTTCACATCAATATGCATCTTATATGGAACATCTGCTTCTTTCCACTCTCCATAGACAGAATCCCATGCATAAATGATACCATCATTATCAACTAGGAAGACATGTGATAAATCTCCTAATGCATCCAAGATTGTATTATCCTTATCATAATCATCCTTAGATACATAGTAATTAGTAGTTGGAGAAGTATCCTCAAGAATAATTGGGTCCTGATATGTAAACTCTTGACCTGGAGCTATAACTATATCTTCAACCACTTTACCAACAATTCTCATATTTGCATTTGGATTAGAAATAGTATAGTTCTTATTAGGAGTTTTAGCTAATACTGGTAATGAATCACCAACATAATCATATCCTGGTACTACTTCACACGTGAAAATTTGTGTTGCTTCGCTGCCTATACCATTAAATTCAGCATGGGCATATTTCATTGTACCATCAAAGTTATGTTCAAGGTCACTCCAAGTTACCTCCACTGGATGTGGACTAACTGTGAAGTATTGATGAACTTGTTCTGCTGGATATCCATCTGGATCATCAGGATCTGCAGGAATATCCATAACAAATACATACTTACCTGTATCCGTTGGAGCATCAATTGCCTTACTTGGATCTAAATTAGGATAATTTTCTTGATAATAATCCCAATCATAATATTTAACAGTTGTAGGACGATTTCCCGCATTATGACCTGTAAATATTGGGTCTGGATACTCAGTTGTATCGTATTCTTTATCCTTCTTGAAGGTAATGTCATCTCTTAAATCCGCATCATTTGGTTTAGGTTTCTTATCCTTATCTGAAGTAATCTCAAAAATATTACCTGGATTCTTTAGGATATAGTTACCCTTTTCATTATCTTTAATTGTAGCATTTACTGTATAAACACCCTCACTTACATATCC
>JAIDMV010000186.1 GCA_029050385.1 Anaeroplasmataceae bacterium
TATATTACCATAAAATTACATTTTTCTCAAGAATTCGAAGTGCATTTTCTTTGACTTAAAACAAAAAAAAGTTTATAATAGTGCTAAGGAGGATAGCTCCTAAGAGCTATGAAGACACTATGCAAGCATTAGATATTGTTATTAGCATTTTATTTATTATTCTATCCTATCTCATTGGTTCTATCCCCTTTGGTGTAGTATTAGGAAAACTGATTTGTAAAAAAGATATTCGTGAATACGGAAGTAAAAATATAGGCACAACAAATGCTATCAGAGTTCTAGGAAAAAAGGTGGGCTTTCTTGTCTTCTTCTGTGATGTTTTAAAAGGAACCCTTGTATTAATCCTTATAAAGATTTTAGAGGTGACTAATGTTTGGATAAGCCCTAAAGAAATTGATATGTTTTTATATGGCGCACCTGCGATCATAGGACACTCCTTCTCTATTTTCTTAAATTTTAAGGGCGGTAAGGCAGTTGCTACTTCTCTAGGTGTTGTATTATTTTTAACACCCATCCCAGCTATTGCTTGTCTAATTATATTTGCAATTATATTCTATTCTACAAAATATGTCTCCTTAGCTTCTACAGGAGCTACCTTTACCGTTATACTTACAACATGGCTACTTTTTGCATTTGGTGTTCAAGATGTAACAAACTTTGGTCTATACTTTATCGCTAAGCCTACATTAGTTCTATCTATTTTATATTCTATATTAGCAGCTATGATTTTGATTAAGCATATGAAAAACTATAAGCGTCTTTTAAATGGAACTGAGAATAGTTTCAAAAAGAAAAAGGCTGCTTAAAACAACCTTTAGTCTCATTTAATATGAGGCTTTTATTTTTGCTTTTCCCAAGCTTTATTTCTTTTATAATTTTTAATATCTACGTATAGCAGCCAAATATAATTTGGAACTAAGAGGGGGGCAATGAGAATAAGAATCACAAATGAGCTATAATTATCTAAATGAAATATAAACTTTGGTTGCCTTTGATAAAAACTATTTGCCTCCGCTCTCACATAATAATATCCAGCAGGGAGGATAGATGGAATCCATAAATAACAAATAATAAATCCTGTAATATAGGCAGAATGAAATTCGTTGTTTCTAAAAAAATGAATCGTCAAAATAATAAGTGCCACAATAAGAGCCAAAGAAATTATACAGATAAAAATATGTTCTTTCATCGTAGATTTTCTATTTTCCATAGTCACACTTCCCCTTTCATAATAT
>JAIDMV010000187.1 GCA_029050385.1 Anaeroplasmataceae bacterium
ATTACCTTGCAAGTCTATTATAAATTAAAGGCTTCATAGGGCAAAGCAAAATCGTATTGATAAAATATTGTTTTTTCTTCTAAAGAATAATACTGTATTTTACTAATGTAAAAGAAAAAAGCAATGATATATTAGACAATTCGCCTAATCATCACTGCTTCTTAATTATTCTTCTTCATCTAAAGAGATATTTGCATTATGATAAACGTCTTGAACATCATCTAATTCAGAAAGTAAATCCAATAGTCTTCTGAATTTAGCTTCATGATCTTCATCTAAATCAACATAATTAGATGGTACTAAAGATACAGCTGCCTCATCAAATTCTAAATCTGGATTAGCACCTTCTAATGCATTCTTAATAGATTCAAAATCTTTTGGATCTGCAAGAATTAAAGTATTTCCATCCTCATCTGTTGTAATCTCTTCACAATCTGCATCTGCCATCATTAAAGCTTCCATAGCTTCATCTTCTGACATACCAGCAAATACAAATTTAGCCTTACGACTAAATAAATAACCTACTGAAGTTCCTAACTGACCACCAGTCTTATTAAATGCAGTACGAACATCTGTAAATGTACGATTATCGTTATCTGTAGTACATTCAACAATCATAGCTACATTACCAGGACCATAGCCTTCATATGTTTTTTCTTTAGAAGCACCAGAAGCAACACCAGCTGCCTTAGCGATTGCACGCTTAATAACATCAGCAGGACATTGATCTTTCTTAGCACGTTCAATAACTCTCTTTAAGCTTTGATTCATTTCAGGATCAGGAACACCAGACTTAGCGGCAATAAAAATTTCCTTTCCCCATTTTGCATATTTTGCAGACTTCATTGCTGCAGTTTTTGCCATAGATGCTGCACGAACCTCATGCGCTCTTCCCATATTCAACACAACCTTTCAGTTTTTTTACTTTTAAATTATACAACAAACTTGGATACAATTCAATAAATTTATGCATTCTAGCATATATTTTCTCTTGCTTTATGGCTTAAAAATATGAACTCTATGCCCAATCAAAAAAGCTGAATATAAAATTCAGCTAATATTTATTCTAACTTTTCTTTCCAACGTTCTTCTTCAATAAACTTAATAAAGGCTGGAATATCTAACGCTCTAGCAAAATAAAAACCAGAACCATAATTAATTTTTTGATCATTAACATACTGTAATAATTCTTTTGTTTCAATACCTTCACAAACAACAAGTTTTTTATTTTTATTACAGTAGTCCATCAAATTCACCAAAAGCTTTTCTTGTGAGAAATTATTTGGAATGTCTTTTAAAAATACTCTGCCTAATTTTACAACATCTATAGGACATTTCTGTATCGCAAGAACAGCTTGAGGATTTAGAGGAAATCCATCCACTGCAATCTTAAATCCATAAGCTTTTAAACGTGTAATATTTGCCTCTACAACCTTCATCTTTTCATAGACCATAAAGTCTGTAATTTCAAGCATAATTCTGCTAGTTTTCACGTTGAGTTTTTTAGCAATTTCTATTAAATCCTTTGCCAAATCTGCATTAAGTAATTGTTTTAAACAAAGGTTCAAAGAAAATACAAGTGGAAGATTCGGGAATTTGGCAAGCATAGCCTGTTGAAAGCGAATCATTCTTTCAATACCCCATTGTCCAACCCAGTGAATGTCCCCTGTCTGTTCCATCAATTGAATAAAGTCCTGTGGAGGTAAAACTCCCTTTGTGGGGTGATTCCAACGCATTAGAGCTTCTGCTCCATATAATGTCTTATTCTCAAAATCTATAATGGGTTGATAGTACAACACGAATTCTTTTCTTTGGATTGCTGTTCTAATTTCCTCGTAATACATCATATGATCGCGTTCATCGTCAGAAAGCGTTGCATAATAGCTTGTAACTTTATTTCCACCATTACGTTTAGAAACAAAGGTTGCCAAATCTAAGTTATCTAGCAAAACTTTTACCATACTTCCTGATTGAGGATAGGTACATACACCAATAGAAGCTGTAATACTGATATTCTCGAGCTCCTCACTGCGAAAAGGTGCTCTTGCACTTTCAAGCATTTTTTTACAAAGCTTCTCAATTCTACTCTGTGTTCCTTCATCAGGAATAAAAATCAATATGCCATCTAATCTTATTTGAGAAATACTTGCATTGTCAGGTAAAAGCTCTATTAATCTAGCTGTAACCTCTCGTAATACCTTATTACAAGTCTCTTCACCATATGCTTCTATTAAATTTCTAAACTCATCTATATCTACCATAATTAAGGCTGCAGTTCCAAAATTACCAACTCGTTTAATATGCTTTGTAATCTGTTTGATTATCTGAGACTTTGGAATTGCTCTTTCATGTATAGAATTATTTTTATCTTTAAAATATTTTTTAATTTTTGAAAACATACACTGCACCTTCAATTTTAAATAACTTATGATAATACCAACTATTTTAAGTATATACTTAAAACGAAAAATAGTCAAATAAATTTCTAAACAGAAAAAGAAAAGAGACTAAAACTTAGTCTCAAATCTTATTTTAAGTAATTGTATGCTTGAAAAATTTGCCGAAAATTCTTTTAATAGGAGAAACAGTCATAAACGCATTCGGATCTGTATTTTTAATAATCTCTGTAGCTTTTTGAAGTTCGTATGAAGAAATGATCATAAATATATCATATTTTTCTTCATGTGTATACGCTCCCTTTACTGTTGAGATGGTACAACCACGCTTTATCCCCTCTAGTAACGCTTGGGCCACTTCTTCAGAACGCTGTGATATAACATCTACTCTCAAATAATTATAAGCCGTATGGATTTTATCAACAACTAAATTAGAAACAATAATAAATATAAACGTATATAACGTAATGTCCCAAGATCTTTCAATTATTCCGCCAGCTAAAACCGCTAGTAAAATATTTACGATTGCCGAAAATACACCAATGGAAACATTTTTCTTAAGCGCTAATGCTTGTCCGATAATATCCATACCTCCTGTAGAGGTGCCATAACGAAGGGCAATTCCTATAGCACTACCACAAAGAAGTCCCCCAATAACTCCTAAAAAGAACTTATCATTAGGATTAACACCAAAGTCCACTTTAATCCAATCCCAGCCCATCATCCAAAATGCTTGAATCAAGATAGATAAAATGGAGTAAATGACGAAACGAACAGACACACGTTTCATTCCGTATATGCATAGAGGAATATTCAATATTAGTGTAAACACACCAATAGGAATGCCTATATTTGCATGTGAAAAGGCACGACTTAAAATTTGTGCTATTGCAGTTCCACCAATGGCTATTAAATTTGCAGGTTCCAAAAACCAAATTACAGAAAGAGAATACAAGGTAGATGTAAACAATACGATACATACACGAAAGATATCCTCGTACAGCTGTTCTTTTTTCATTTTAACTAACCTTAGCTCCAGGATGTAAGTGCTCTACATTTAATAATTCTAATTCAGTTTCATCTGATGCACATAATAGCATACCATAAGATTCTTCTCCACGAAGTGTAATTGGTTTAAGATTCTTAACAACAACAACCTTTTTCCCAATTAGATCCTCTGGTTTATAATATTTAGCAATACCAGAAACAATTTGACGAACTTCATTACCCAAATCAATCTTGAATACCAAAAGCTTATCAGCCTTAGGATGCTTCTTAGCTTCTACAATTTGACCAACACCTAAATCTAATTTATCAAATTCATCAATTGTAATTTCTTCTTTTTTAGGAAATTCCTTCTTAGGTTCTTCTACTTTATTTTCTTTTGCAAGAACCTTATCCAAAACATCCTTATTTACATCTAAACGTTTAAATAAAACTTCTGCATTGCCAACATTATACTTTTCTTGCTTTCCAAATATAACATCTTCAAAGGAAGTTAGATTTGTATTAATTTGATGATAAACATTTTTAGAGGAAGCTGGCATCATAGGTTCTAATAAAATTGTTGACACACGAATCACTTCAAATAAATGATATAAAACACCTTCCAAAACCTTACTCTTAGCTTCATCCTTTGCAAGAACCCAAGGTGCAGTATCATCTATATATTTGTTTGATGCACGAAGTAAATTCATTACTGTTTCCATTGCATCTGCAATTCTATATTTGTTCATTAAATCGTGATACTCTTCAACAGTTTTCTTTAGTAAAGCCTTTAAATCTGCATCAAAATTTGAAGCCTCTCCCATTCCAACTTTACCATCAAAATATTTCTTACACATTGCCATCGTACGATTGACTAAATTGCCATATGTATTTGCTAAATCAGAATTGTTCTTTTCACAAACAAGTTCATAGGTTATATTACCATCTGATGCAAAAGGAATTTCATGTAGCACATAATATCTTACTGCATCAACACCAAATAGTTCTACTAAATCATCTGTATAAATTACATTTCCTTTAGATTTAGACATTTTATTATGATTCATTAATACCCAAGGATGTCCAAAAATTTGTTTAGGTAATGGCATTTCTAAAGCCATCAACATAATTGGCCAGTATATTGTATGGAATCTTAAAATGTCTTTTCCAATCAAATGAATATCTGCTGGCCAGTAAGTATTATACAAATCTCCGCATTTTTCATCTACATGATATCCTATACCCGTAACATAATTTAATAAAGCATCAATCCAAACATAAATGACATGCTTAGAATCAAAATGTACTGGAACTCCCCATGTATAGGAAGTACGTGATACACAAAGGTCAGGTAATGGATTACTTAAGAAATTATTTAACATTTCATTCTTTCTAGATTCTGGTTGAATAAATTCTGGATGTGTATTAATATAATCAATTAATTTATTCTGATAAGGAGCAAGTTTAAAGAAGTAAGCTTCTTCCTTCATAATTTGAACTTTAGCTCCACAATCTGGACAACAGCCATCCTTTAAATCCTTAGTAGTAAAGAAAGATTCACAATCAACACAATAATTTCCTTCATAGGAGCCTTTATATATATCGCCCTTTTTATAGAGTTTTTCAAACACCTTGGCAACTTCTTTTACATGGTAATCATCGGTAGTTCTGACAAAATGATCATACTCAACATCCACAAGCTTGTAGGTTCGTTTAATTTCATTAGAAATATTATCTACATGTTGCTGTGGTGTGATATGATTTGCCTCTGCCTTTAACTGAATCTTTTGACCATGTTCATCAGTACCTGTTTGGAAATAAGTATCATATCCGCATTTCTTTTTATATCTTATAATAGAATCTGCTAAAATCGCCTCATACACATTCCCAATATGTGGTTTAGAGGAGGTATATGCAATAGCAGTGGTTAAATAAAATTTCTTATTCATAAAATCACCCCTAGTATATCTAATTATACTACAAACCATTTTGATTTTCACTAACTTTTTTTAAATACAAAACCCTCTATAGATATCGATGTTCATTATCTGTTTTATCTTATTCAAAAAAGTTTTAAAAGACGGAATATAAAATTACATGGGCTTTAAATTTCGATTCAGTCTATCCACCATCCAGGCTATTCTGTTTTTTCTCCCCTCTTCTGTCTTTGCAGCAAAATAGGCTTTAGTATAGGTTTTCTTTACTGAATTGGACATGGCAATAAAATTTGTATATGCTGGTTCATATTGCTTTAAAAGGTTTGACAAAAACTGTATTTGTTCTTCTGTAATCTCAACTTTATTAGATATATTCCATTGTCCGTTTTTATGAGCCTCTTCAATTTTCTTTCTTCCATACTCTGTCATTTTTCCTTGTTGTTCTAAGCTTTTAACCAATTCCTTGTTTTTTTCTGACCACTTACTATTTTCTCTACGCATAGAAAAATATTTTTTATAGGTTTTATCATCTATACTCTGCATCTGTCCATCAATCCATCCAAAGCATAAGGCCTCTTCTAATGCCTCATTCGCTTTTATGGTTTTAGGTCCACCAGATTTTCCAAAGATAAGCCAAATTCCTTCAATTGTTAGGCAATGCTCAACAAGCCAATTTCTAAATTCTATTCTGTTATTAAACTTAAAAATTTCACTCATTTTATCACTCCTTTTTTGTATTATATCAAAACAAAAATAAAAAGCAAGAAAATGGCTATGCATTTATTCTTGCTTTTCATTAACTACTAAAATTTCTTCTTTGTTTTTATTGCTCTCAATGAAGGCCACAAGGAATGCAACTCCCAAGCCAAAAAATATACCAACTAAAATGCTAAGCGGGACAGCCAAAATAAATCTGATTTTGCCTTTCACTTTAATCTCTTGAAGATTAAATAAAGTATTTTCCTCTAAAACATGATTCACGCTTTCCGTATATTCTGAGGTTAAACTTTCTAATTCCTCTTTATACTCATCTAATTGTTCTAAGAATCGCTTGCTTTCCTGCTCATTATATTTTCCAGTTGTTGCCCCTTCTATTAATTTCAAGTTTTCATCAATTGTCATTAACCTTGAATCTATTGTATGCAAACTATTTAAATAATTTGCAATAGAAGTATCCATATAGGTATTTCCATTAGAATTCGTATAGATATTGCTTAAAGAATTTAATAGAATCTTTTTCCTTTCTCTTAACAAATCCTGTTCTGTCTTTAATGCTTGTTGTTCTTTTAATGTCGTGTCATATTCTTCTTTTGTCATATAATAATTCTGATATGCAATATACTTATATTCTTTTAAATCATTATTTGATGAAAAAACTTCAACCTTTCTATATAAACTACTTAAATACGTATGATCGACCTCTATATCTCCAAAATAAGAAATCATATCTTTATATCCATTTAGAACAACTCCTAGTTGATTATCTAAATAGTCTAGTTTACTTGAAATCTTTTTGGCTCTTTCGTATCCAACTAAATTTGCTTTAAAATCAAAGTTAAGATTTAAAGCTTTTTGATATGGCAGTCTAATTAAATCTTCAAGAAAGGCTTTTGCTTGAGAATCGCTTTTGAAAAAGCCGCCAGATACTATTATAATATAGTGTGTTTCATCCACTTCTATTTTTATATTTTCGGCTAGCTCCTCCACATTAATACTTTGATAGGCAGTTTTTCTTTCTTTCACTTCTTCCAAATTGGTTAAAGAAACAATATCATAATAATTAAAAACCGAACCATTAGCAAACTTATTATTTTCAATCCCATACCAATTGTAATTAAATGAAGCCTCGTAGCTTACTCTTAAAGGATTATAAACAAACAATATTAAAATTAAGGAAACTATAGTCATCATTCCAAAAACAATAGACCCTATAATTTTTTTCTTGAGAATAAGTTTCCATATATCCATTAAAGATAATCCTTCATTATCCATAGTATCACCCTATACTATAGTTTTGGTAATTTTTGGAAAAAAATACATAAAGAAAAGGTGAAATCTTCTTTAGGAGAAATCACCTTACATTTTTATTCTAATTCTAATTTTCCTGTATATAATTTATAATATATTCCTTTTTGAGAAAGAAGCTCTTCATGAGTTCCTCGTTCCATAATTTGACCATGATCTAAAACTAGAATGGCATTTGCATTACGAACTGTAGAAAGACGATGCGCTATAACAAAAACCGTTCTATTCTTCATCAGTTTATCCATTCCCTCTTGTACTAAACGTTCGGTTCTTGTATCTATGGAAGATGTTGCTTCATCTAAGATTAAAACTGGTGTATCTGCAACTGCGGCTCTTGCAATACTTAATAACTGTCGTTGTCCTTGACTTAAGCTTCCTCCATCAGGGGATACAAGAGTATCATACCCTTGTGGAAGCTTTTTAATAAATTGGTGTGCATTCACTAATTTTGCCGCCTCTTCAATCTCTTGATCACTTGCAGAAAGTCTTCCATAACGAATGTTCTCTCGTATCGTCCCAGAAAATAAACTAGTATCCTGTAAAACAATACCCAATGAATGTCTTAAATCTTCCTTCTTTATTTCAGATATATTCACTCCGTCGTAGGTGATAGTGCCACCTTCAATTTCATAAAAACGATTAATCAAATTAGTTATCGTTGTTTTGCCTGCTCCTGTAGAGCCAACAAAAGCAATCTTTTGACCAGGTTTAGCATATAAACTTAAATTTGATAGAATCCGTTTCCCCGGGAAGTAAGAAAAATCAACATTATAAAAGCGGACATCTCCTTTAAGTGGTATTTCTTCTCCGCTTGGCTTTTTCCAGGCCCATTCTTGATGTGATGCTTGAATCAATGTAATATTTCCCTCATCTATTTCAGGTTCCTCATCCATTAGTTTAAACAAACGTTCTGCTCCTGCTAAACCATTCAATAATAAATTAGATTGGTTTGTAAATTGATTTATTGGCATTGCTGCTTGTCTCACAAAAACCAAATAAGATGCTATGCCGCCCAAGGTGAAGGATACAATAGGAATATATCCTAACGCAATCAATCCACCTAATATTGCAACAACAGCATAATTAATATAGGAAATAGAAACAACCATAGGAATCATAGACATAGAGTATTTTAAAGCAGTGTATCCAGCATCCCTTAAAGCTTCATTTTCTTTTCTAAAACTTTCCACATTAGCTTGTTCATGATTGAATACTTTGACAACCTTCTGTCCGCTAATTGTTTCTTCTACAAAGCCGTTCACACGTGCCATAACTCTTTGTTGATCACCAAAGGCTTTTTTACTTTTTTTAGAAGCGTAAATAATGTACGTTGTCATAAGAATATAACATACAATCACAATAATAGATAAAAGCCAATTCAAAACAAATAACAAGATAATCAAGCCAACAATTTGAATACTATTAGAAATCAGCATTGCAAATGCATTATTTAAAGCTTCACTTAAAGTATCTATGTCATTTGTGTAGTTGCTCATAATTTCTCCGTGAGTTCTACGATCAAAATAAGACAGGGGCAGCTTTTCCATTTGCTTAAATATATCTCTTCGCATTTCGTAAATGATTTTTTGAGCCAATCGAACCATAATTTGAGAGTAGCCTAATGTAGATAAAACTCCTATACCATAAATCCCTATCTCTATGGAAATAACTAACCAAAGTTTAGAATACTCTGGATCTTTCGTATAAGTATCTATGATAGGACGAAGCATATAAGTTCCCAAAAGATTTGCAGCTGCAGATAATGTAACCAATATAGCAACAAGCAACATAAGAAATTTATGCTTTCCCATATAACTTAATAGTCGCTGAATTGTCTTTTTTAAATCATCTGGTCTTTTCACTGATGTTACTGGTGGCATTCGAATACACCTCCCAGCTGTTGTTCATAAAGTTCTTTATAGATAGCAGATTTATTCAGTAACTGTGCATGTGTTCCAACATCCACAATTTGCCCATTATCCAAAATAATAATTTTATCTGCTGACATTACAGAAGATATTCTTTGAGCAATAACAATATTTGTTACGTCCTTTAAGCTACGTATAGATGACATAATTTTACGCTCTGTTTCCATATCACAAGCAGATGTAGAATCATCAAATATGATAACCTTAGGATTCTTAAGTAACGCTCTTGCAATACATAGCCTTTGTTTCTGTCCACCAGATACATTTACGCCACCTTGTCCCAAATCATACTCTAATCCTCCTGGAAGTCTAGATATAAACTCATCTGCACATGCCAGCTTACAAACTTCTTCTAATTCTCTTTCAGCTGCGTAAGGATTCCCCCATAATAAATTCTCTTTTATTGTTCCACTAAATAAAACATTATTTTGTAATACAATAGAGATGCTATCTCTCAATATTTTTAAATCGTAATCCTTTACATTATTTCCATCTAAAATAACCTGTCCTTCGGAAGTATCATACAAACGCAAAATCAAAGAAACTAACGTAGATTTTGCTGAACCCGTTCCACCTAATATTCCAACACTTTCCCCTTTATTAATTTTCAAATTGATATTGGTTAAGATAAATTCTTCACTTTGTTCATGATACTTAAAATAAACATCCTTAAATTCTATATCTCCGTTGGTTATTGTCTTTAGTGCCTTATCATTAGATTGAATAGAGGGTTCTTCTATCAAAATTTCTTTTAATCGCTTAGAAGAGGCAAAGGAACGATTTAACAATAGAAATACGTTAGATAACAGCATTAAGGAATTTACGATTTGAGATACATAAGACAATATTGCTGAAAGACTTCCTACTCTTACTTCTGCATTGTGAACCAAGATAGCACCTAGCCCCAATACTAGAACTGTCACCCCATACATCACGAGTTGAAAGGAAGGCTGATTGAGTTGAGCAATTTTAAAAGTATTTCTTGTAGTTTCCATAACTGTAGTATTTGCTTGAGCAAATTTTTCTATTTCATGATCCTCTCGCACAAAGGATTTCACAGTACGTATTCCAGAAACATTTTCTCTAACCACCCGATTCAAATCATCAATGTTTTTTTGTAAAACATTATATTTAGGCGCTGTTTTCCAGATAATTAAAAATAATATACTTCCTAAAACAGGAATAGCAGCAATAAAAATCCATGCTAACTTTGGTGCCATAACAAAGGATAGTGCTATTCCCATAATAAGTAATAACGGGGATCTAAATAACGGTCTAATACCACCAACAAGCGTATTTTGCATTACTGTAACATCATTTGTAACACGTGTAACTAAAGAAGCGGTTTGAAAGTGATCTAAATTTGAAAAAGAATATTCTTGTATTTTTTGAAAGACTTCTTGCCTAAGTGTATAGGAATAATTCGTTACAAGTCGAGCATTGTATTTTGCATAAAAATGTCCCGTAATCAAAGAAAATAAAGCACATCCAATAATCAAGCCTCCTGAAATTAAAATCTGCTTCATATTTCCTTCGTGAATCCCTTCATCAATAATATCCTTCATTAAAAAGGGGATAAACAATTCAAATATAGTTTCCACAACAACAAAAAAAGTCGCCAAAAATAAATCTTTTTTAAATTTACCTAAATACTTAAGTATGAATCGCAAATCCTTCATAACCTCACCTACTTCACAATAAAAAGGACTAGTCTATTTCAACTTGTCCTTTGTAATCCTATTATTTAACTCCATTGTTTTTAGCTAAATTCAAATATTTTAAAGCTAAGCTATAGAACATTTCACATTTTGATTTGGACTCTTCATATCTTTCCCTGCTTATTCCTGAATAGGGGTCATATCCTCTGTCAAAATCTGCTATACTATTTTCTTCAGCTAAAGCATAATATAATTCTCCTAAAGCTCCTTGAGCTAATGGATGCCCCTGATCAGCTGCCAATCTTAAAAACTTTTCACAATTTGGATCAAACTTTTTGGTCATATATAAACAATATCCAATCATATATAAAATTTCTATATCATCTGTATTGGCAAATTCTATTAAATAAGATAACGCTCTATTATAATCCTTATCTCTAAATAACATCTTAGCTTTTTCTAAAGAAGAGGAGGGCGCAGTTTGGGAAGTACGTGAATATTCATAATCTCTCTCACCATATCCTCTAGAGGGTTGTTCTGGCTGGCGGGAATGTTCTGCTCCTCCAAGCTCTACACCACAATTAGGACAAAATTTAAAGTTTTCTTCTAATTTGAATCCACAATTAGGACAAAAATTATATTTCATAAATTTAACCCCCTTCTAATCTCGAAGTTTCTTAAAAAAGCGATCAATAAATTCATAATATTTCGCTTTATTCATATTATAACCTTTGATAATGCTTTTTGCAACAAAAAAGGCTAATTCATATTCTTCTTTTGTAATTAAATTGGCATCAAAAGCTTCCTTTAACTCTTCTTCATCTAAAATAACAGGTTCTCTTTCTATAGATAATATTACATCTAAATAC
>JAIDMV010000188.1 GCA_029050385.1 Anaeroplasmataceae bacterium
AGATAGGGGTAGGCTTTTCTTCAATACAGCCTGTTAATAGTCCTAAAAAGACTATGCTTATAAATAGTAAATATCTTTTTTTCATCTTATGATACAAAAGCTATGTTCAGCTTTTGCTCTCCTTCCTTTAGTACTTCTTGATTTTCTCGCATAATCTCAAAAAACATAGTATCGATTTCTTCTGTTTCTCTTCTGAATTCTACATCAATATGTAGTCCTTCTAATGTCTTATAGAGTTCTGATACCATTCTTCGTTCATTGAATATCACCTTAGTCGGTAAGTGATTTTCTTTGAAAAGTTCATCCAAAAAGCCAATTAAATACTCTCCTATTTGGGAGGGTTTACAAAGAATCGTATGAATTATATAGGTATTTTTCTTTGGATAATAGCCAAATAAAATGCTTTGATAATATTCTTTTGAAGGAACCTTGTCCATTGAATAATATCTAGAAATGTAGCAGGTATCTTCTACATAGATAGCATCCTGATATTCTTTTATAAATTCTTGGTTCTGCTTCTTTAATCTTGGCATACTTCCTAACGCAAGATCACTTGTATATTTTACTTCATAAACATTATGTGCTGTATCAAAGGCTGCAAGAACCAAATCTGAATTTTCAAAGCATTTTAATATATCATCATATTCATTCTTAATGAGACTAAGTAAATAGTAAATATAAGCAACGACCTGTTGCATTTTCTTTATGGTTAAATAAGAATAATCATATCCCTCTTTAAACTCACAGGGTATAAGATTTTTTGTACTCAATCGAATTTTATGCTTCCTTAAATAAGCTAAATCTTCTGGAGTTAACTCATCTTTAGATACTAAAGAAACTGTTACCATATCTGCAAAAACGCAATTTAAAATAAGCCCAGACGAAGATGTGTAGCTATCATATAAGTAATTAATCCCTGAATCCTCAAAATGAATTTGTAAGCCAGAGGATTCTCCCATAAGATGATCAGAAAAAATGACAATTCCTTTGGACTTTTCATCAAGCAAATAAAATAGATTCATATAATTATATTGTTCAAAGGCATGTAAATTCTGTAAAAGCTTCATAGCTTTTTTTAGTTCCATATAACATTCTTTATATGTCATTTTTTCAAATCCTCCTTCTTACAATTTATAAACAATCACTCTTTTAATTCCGTAGGTTTTGTCTTTTATCAAGACCATATCCTTAAATTCTTTTGGATAAATCGACTCCTTCGCTAGTTCAAAAACGATTCTTCCCTGACTAGAAACATGAGGATAAACCTCATTTAAGATTCCCTCTATGTCATTCATTAGATAAGGGGGATCTAAAAAGATGATATCCCATGTTTTCGCTGTTTCTTTTAAAAAACTCCTATAATCCATATTGCTAAAACTTGCATCCTTGATGCCTAAACTTGAACAATTTTTTTTACAAACTTCAATTGCCTTAGGTTCAATATCATTTAAATCAATATGAGCTATTCCTCTAGAAAAAGCTTCTATCGCCATTGCACCACTTCCTGCAAACAAATCAAGGGCACTACCACCATCAAAGTAAGGACCAATCATGTTGAAAATGGCACCACGAACCTTATCTTGTGTTTCTCTTGTTGTTGTAAGATGTGTCATTTCAATATTGCGATGTCTGAGTTTTCCAGCAACAATACGCATAAACTTAATACCTCCTAGTTTTTTGGTAGAGCTTTTACCTGATGATATGTAAGACGTTTCCCCATATATTTCTTATTTTTTAAATCTTTTAAGAAACGTATCGCTTGAGAATTGATTTCTAAATAAGTTGAATCCTTTGTTATGATAATCTTACCAAAATGTTCTCTATGAATGGAAACCTCATCATGCAAAAAATTGACAATCTGATTAGGACGTATTTTATCATTAGCTCCAACATTGATACATATATACGCCCATGAAGACGATGATTTCTTTTCTTTACTCTTCTGTTTCGGACGTACAGTATCTATAGAAGGATAGCTACGTCCTGTATTTTCATTTAATAATTCTAACAAGCGAATAATGATAGGCGTTGGATCAGTTGTTTTTCTAGCTAAATCCTTTAAAAGATTATCATAGGTGTGATTCTGACTTGCAGCCTCTAAACCCGTAAAAATTTTATCTGTTAATCCCTTTTGAGTTTTCGTTGCAATCTGCTTTGGTGTTGGTATTTCCATAACTTCCATTTTGGATTTTGTATAAGTCTCTAGTTCCTGCACCCTTGAAGATTGACGCGTAGTAGCAAGTGTTATTGCCAGTCCCGTTTTACCTGCACGACCAGTTCTGCCAATTCGATGCACATAAATTTCATTTTCTTGGGGCAGATCAAAATTGATAATAGCTTCAACATCTTCTACATCTATTCCACGTGCTGCAACATCTGTAGCTATCATAATTTCAACAGAGCCTAAACGAAAGGATTGCATCACACGATCTCTACTGAGTTGTTTTAAATCCCCATGTAGACCATCTGCCTTAAAATGATTCTCTTGCAAAAATAAGACAAGCTCATCAACCATCGCCTTGGTATTAGCAAAAATCATAACAGATTTGAGCTGATAGTAATCTAATAAACGAACTATCAAATCCTTTTTCTGTTCCTTTTTCACATAATAAAGAACTTCTTTAATCTTTTCAACTGTAAGAGTCTTCTGTTCAATTTTAACTAAAATGGGTTCCTGCATATATTTTTTACTTGTTTGTTTCACCCAAGGAGGTAGTGTAGCAGAAAAAAGCGAAGTCTGTCTTACAGAAGGTACTTCCTTAAGAATCGTTTCCATATCCTCCTCAAAGCCCATTTTCAGCATCTCATCTGCTTCATCTAAAACAAGATAGCTTACTTCTTTAAAACTTAGAGTTCCACGATGTAAATGGTCAATGATTCTACCAGGGGTTCCTATGATGATTTGAGGCTTTTTAGCTAACGCTTTAAACTGCTTTTCATAGGATTCTCCACCATAAATTGTAGTTGCTTTAACATTTGTGTATTTTGCAAGCTTTTCTACTTCCTTACAAACTTGTAAAGACAATTCTCTTGTAGGACACATGATTAAGGCCTGTACGGTCTTTCTTCTTTTATCAATTCTTTCCAATAGAGGAATGGCATATGCAAAGGTCTTGCCTGTACCTGTTTGAGCTTGACCTATAACATCCTTCCCCTCTAGCAAATAAGGTATAGCTTCCTTTTGAATCGGTGTTGGTTGTTCTATGTTATTTTCTTTTAACGCAGAAAGAATTTCTGCATCAATATTCATATCAAAAAAATCATTCATAATTTTATACTCCATAACCATTTCATTATACCAAAAAATATGACAAAATACAAGAAAAAGGTAGCTGGTTAGAGCTACCTTCTAATGGTTTTATTTGCGCTAGGAAGGTCGAGAAGACTAATATCTTCTACGTTTGAATCCTCTCTTAGTAACATTTAGGGTTCTAGTTCGCTATGGATAAGAACGCATCACCTGTT
>JAIDMV010000189.1 GCA_029050385.1 Anaeroplasmataceae bacterium
AAATAGAACTTCATTTTAGAATATCTATAGGAATTTATTCTTTCTTGAAAATGAATATGTTTAATGATTTAAGATATCATTCAGATGTTATTTTAGAAAATCAAAATATATTAAAATTACTTGGAAACTTTGACAAGGAGGAAGTATCTCCTATAGAGGAACCAGTTTATCCTGTAGTAGATGCAGATGAATCTCAACTGATGGCTATTCATGCAGCCTCTAATGGGGAATCCTTTGTGCTTCAAGGGCCACCAGGAACAGGTAAGAGTCAAACCATTACAAATATGATTGCCTCCTTAATAGGAAATGGAAAAAAAGTATTATTCGTTTCTGAAAAACAAGCTGCCTTGAATGTAGTTTATGAGAATTTAAGAAGAGCTGGTTTAGATAGTTTTGCGATAGAGTTGCATTCTCATAAGGCGAACAAAAAGGAGTTTATTGATGAGTTATATAAAACAGCGATATTACCTAGATATGAGATTAAGAGTTCTGCAGAAGACTTTGCAAGAAAGTATTCTCATTTAAGTACACTTTTAGAAGAGTATAGGACAAAGCTCCATAAGAAAATTGATCGATTAGGAATGAGCTTATATGAAATCTATTCTGCGTTCTTGAAAGTAGAACAAACTGACATATTATATAGAATAGATAATATTGACGCTTATTCTTTAGAAGATTTGAATGAAATCAAGCAAAGCTTAGATCAATATAGTAGTCTATCTACAACTTTAGGTTATGATTATAAAAAAGGTCCATTCTATGGTTTTATTTCTAGGAATACCTCATATATTCGTTATGAAGCAAAACAAGACTTTGAACAAATTTACACTTTCTACAAGGAGTTATCTAAAATACAAGATTCACTTACAAAGGCATTACCTTTTGAGATAAGAAGCTTTAAGCATGTTGTTGATGCTATGCCTTATCTTGACAAAATCACACAGTTGAATTATTTTATGCCAGAGTATTTTGTTGAAGAAGAAAGACTACAACTCTGTGAAAGAATAGACAAATATAGACAACTAACAGAATATTTTAGAAAATCTACTTTAAAAAAATTCATGGATTTAAAAATTATTCAAGTGAGTGGTATCGACGAACTAGTAAAGCTTTTTGAGGTGCTAAGTAAAAAGGTATTGAAATACTTTATGCCAAGCTATCATAGAGTAAAAAAAGAACTCTCTACTTATACGAAGCTTAAAATGAATGATTCAGATTTACTTATAAAGCTCAAGGAAACTTTAGAGTATAAGAATAAAACAATCGCTTTAAACAAACTTAAAAAGAAATTACCTGCAGACTATAAGCCTTATGAATATGATATTTTGTATCAGGATGCAATGAGTTTAAAGGATTTCCCTTTTACATTGAAATTAAATGAGGAATCTTATCAGTCATTAAAAAAGAATTTAATTGAGATTTCATTTCAGTTTAATAAGATGAATACAATTTCCCTTGCGCCTTACATCGAAAAATTTGATTCTCAAGTAATCCAATTTATAGAAGGAGACATAAAGGACATTCTTCTTAAATTAAGAGATATGGTAGACTCTATCGAGTTACTAGATGTTCATGCGCAAAGATTAGATGTTTTACACAAACTAGAAGAGCATCATGCTTTAACCTTTTTAGATTTTGTTATAGAGAATCAATTAGGCATTAAAAAGTTTAGTAGCTGTTTTGAACATGCTTTTTGGCAAGCAAATATTTTGTATGAAGTAGAGAAGGAATCTATATTCCAAGAGTTTTCTGGTTTGGGTGTTGAAGGTATAGTAGAAGACTTTAAACGAATGGATCAAATGCATTTAGAAACAAACAAGGCATACATTGTTTCTAAACTATCGAATAGTAGACCAGATGAAAGTATAATGGTAGGCTCAAAATTTTCTCTATTAGTAAGAGAATATAATAAAAGTCGTAAACATAAACCGATTCGTCTTTTGCTAGAAGAGATTTTTGATTTGATCTTAGATATAAAGCCAGTATTTTTAATGAGTCCTCTTTCTGTTTCCACCTATTTAAATAGCAAACTTCATCTCTTTGATACAGTTATTTTTGATGAAGCTTCCCAGGTATTTGCATGGGATGCCCTAGGAGCAATCTATCGTGCTAAGCAATGTATCATTATTGGGGATAGTAAACAGATGCCTCCATCTAATTTCTTTACCAGTATGGTTGAGGATGAAGATGATTATGAGAATGATGTAGAATCTATATTGGATAAAGGAAGTAGTGTATTTAAAACGAAACGTTTAAATTGGCATTATCGTAGTAGAAGCGAAGAGCTCATCGCTTTTTCAAATCAGAATTTTTACGATAAACGTTTAATCACAATTCCTCAGGCGAAAAAGCATCAAAAGGGATTTGGAATAGATTTCCATTATGTAATGGGAACCTATGAGGTTAAAGCTAGAACGAATTTAACAGAAGCTAAATACATTGTAGATTTAGTGTTTGAGCATGCTAAGAATAAACCAGATCAGTCTTTAGGCGTTGTAGCATTTTCTAATGCACAAGCAGACTTGATTGCAGATTTGATTGATGAAAGATTGGAGAATTCATCAGAAACAAAAGAGTTCTTTTCTGACGAAAAGAAGGAGCCTTTCTTTGTGAAAAACCTGGAATCTGTTCAAGGAGACGAAAGAGATGTCATTCTCTTTAGTATTTGCTTTGGATATACAAAGGAAAACAAGTTTTATCAGCGTTTTGGTCCTTTAAATACATTAGGAGGAGAACGCAGATTAAATGTTGCCATTACAAGAGCGAAAATTAATGTTTGTGTTGTGAGCTCTATTCATTCGTATGACATTAAATTGGATCAAACAGAATCCTTGGGTGTTGCTATGCTGAAAAAATATTTAGAATATGCTGAAGAAGTATCTACTCCTAAACATATCTCCTATGATTCTAAAGATGGAGTGATTTCTTCAATTACTAGATTTCTAAATAAATCAGGATATATGGTTCAAACGCATATTGGATCCTCAGAATTTAAAATTGACATTGCTGTTATAGATAAGGAAACAAATGAATATAAAACAGCAATTATGGTGGATGGACCTACTTATCAAATCGGCAATTGTAGTGATGCAAATGCATTACAAGAACGTTTATTAATCAGATTAGGCTGGAGATTTATGCGTGTTTTCTCAACTGAATGGATTTTCCAAGAGAAACTAGAAAAAGAGAGAATTCTTCATTTCTTAAAAGAAGGTAGCTCAGGCATTTCTAATAACGAGAACATAAAGAACAACTTTTTAGTTGAGATAGAAGATACATTTGATGATAGTTTTGAGTCTTATCCTTTGGTATCTTGCGATGAAATAGAAGAATTGTATAATCAAAAACCGATTTCTGAAGTAATCCATTATATTATCTCAAAAGAAGAGCCTATCCATATAGATTATTTATTAAAACGTATTTGCTTTATGTATGGCAGAACAAAGGTAACAGCTTTAGTTCGAGAACTTTTTGAACAGGATATAGAGTATTTAGAACTTTATAGGGACAATGATTTTCTATCTATCCATCCTATTCCCTCTATGGGATTACGTATTCCTAGTGATAGGGATATAGAATTTATTCATAAAGAGGAACTCAAGGATGCCATCTATAAGATTGTAAAGAAAAGTAATGGCATAACCAAGGATGGTTGTTTCAAAAAGGTTATCGGATTACTTGGCTATAATCGAATGAGTGATCGTGCAATTGAAATTTTAGAACAGGCATTGGTTTTCTTAAAACTAGAAGGTAAATTAGTTGAGAAGCAGGGATGTCTCTATACGTAAAAAACTCTGGATTTTTCCAGAGTTTTTATTATATTGCTTTGTTGAAATATCCTCTTGCAAGAGGAATAAAATATTGACATTTTGCGTGGGGGGGGGGGGGTTAATTATTTTGTTAAATAATTAATAAAGGAAGGGTTGGTGAAAATTTGGATCAAAACATTGGG
>JAIDMV010000019.1 GCA_029050385.1 Anaeroplasmataceae bacterium
GTACGTTGACATATCCCAAACTGTGGCTTCTCATTTCAGAGTAACCAATGTTTGTTTCTAACTATGCAAATCATGACATTCTAACCCTGTCAAAAGAATGTGTAGATGTATCAAGTATAGCTTCTATACAGAATTGGCAAAGCCAGGAGAGAACAACCGCAACGGTTGTTTACTCAGCACTTCCACCATCAGGAAATATCACAATTTGATTTCAACTGTTTTAAATTCTTATTAAAATATTCTTTATTCTCCTGTGGTAAAAAGCCTGTCGAGGTTGTAATACCCCATTTAAATTTACCAGTGTAATCTGTATCTTTACCAGATAGAATATTAAATAATGCAGTAATAATCACTGAGTTTTCAGCCAAGAAGGCAATCTTATCATTCTTATTTACACTGAAGGTTAAGTTTTTAAATAGACCTGGTTTAGATAGGTTTTCAACGAATAAGATATCATTTCCTACTTCTCTATTTGGTTTAAAACCAATGTAAGGATATCTTCTTGAAGATGGCTCAATATCTTCAATCTTAATCTTTTCAAGAAGCTTCTTTCTAGAGGTTGCTTGTCTAGATTTAGACTTATTGGCAGAGAATCTAGCGATAAATTCTTGAAGCTCTTTCACCTTTTGTTCACTCTTCTTATTTTGGTCCTTAGCCTGTTGTAAGGCAAGTTGGCTAGATTCATACCAGAATTCATAGTTACCTACATAAAGCTTAATCTTACCAAAATCTACATCACAAATATGTGTACAAACATTATTTAAAAAGTGACGGTCATGAGACACAATCAAAACTGTATTTTCAAAATTTAATAAGAAATTTTCTAACCAGCGGGTAGACTTATAATCTAGGTTATTGGTAGGCTCATCTAATAATAAAATATCAGGATTACCAAATAAAGCTTGAGCAAGTAACACCTTAATCTTTAATTTCGCATCTAAATCACCCATTAAAGTGTAATGATATTCTTCATCTACTCCGATACCATTTAGAAGTGTGGCAGCATCTGTTTCTGCATCCCAGCCGCCTAGTTCAGCAAATTCACCTTCTAGTTCTGCAGCTAAAATACCATCCTCTTCAGAGAAATCTTCTTTCGCATATAAGGCATCCTTTTGTTCCTTTATTTCAATGAGTCTTGGATGACCTAATAAAACAGTATCTAATACAGTCTTATCATTATAAGCATTTTGATCCTGTTTTAAAACAGACATTCTTTCATTCTTATCTAAGATAACTTCACCTGTTGTAGATTCAATCTCTCCAGATAAAAGCTTTAGGAATGTAGATTTACCAGCACCATTGGCACCAATAATTCCATAACAGTTACCTTTTGTGAAGGTAATGTCTACATGCTCAAATAGCTTTCTTGAGCCATATTGTAATCCTAAGTTCACAGTTTTTAACATAATATTTTCTCTCCTAACTTCTTAAAAATCGGGGCTGCAAAGCAGTCCCTATTTCTTATAACTTAAATGAGGACTTTAAGCTTACTGTACAGTTAAATACTAAATGGTCCTCTGTACTATCCTTATCTGTTGTATAATAGCCATTACGAACAAATTGGAAATGATCAAGTGGCTTTGTTCCCTTTAAGGAAGCTTCTACGAATCCTTCCTTGATTGATAATGAATTTGGATTCAAACGTTCCATAAAATCTAAATCCTTTGTTTCCTCTGTCTCAGGTAAGATTAAATCTTCAAACTGACGGAAGGTTGCAGGGATTGCTGTTGTCTTTTCAACAAAATGAATGTTACCATTTGGCTTACGCTCAGCAAAACCAGAGCCAGAACGTGTAGCTGGATCATAGGTAGCATGAATCAAAGTAATATTGCCATCCTTATCCTTTTCTACACTTGTAGCCGTAATAAAGTAAGCATGCATTAAACGTACCTCTACACCTAAAGCAAGTCTCTTCCACTTCTTATTTGGTTTTTCTTCAATAAAGTCATCTCTTTCAATATATACATATTTACTGAAGGCAATCTTTCTTGAGCCCATCTCTTCATTTTCTGTATTATTTGGACAGTCCATATATTCCACTTGTCCTTCTGGGTAATTATCAATGACAACTAATACAGGATTTACAACTGCATTAGGTCTTACTGCCTTTAGCTTTAAGTCATCTCTTAAGGCTTCCTCTAATGCATGATATTCTACTGTTGAGTTTACTCTTGAAAGACCTGTAGATAAAATAAAGTTTTTAATTGCCTCAGGAGTAAAACCTCGACGCTTTAATCCGACTAAGGTAGGCATTCTTGGATCATCATAGCCACTTACCTTTTTCGTATCTACTAAGGTTCTTAAATAACGCTTTGACATTACCATACCTGTAATATTCAAACGACCAAATTCATACTGATGAGAAATATGTTCTACATCTGTGTTTGCTAACACCCAGTCATATAATACTCTGTGGTTATCAAACTCTAGAGAACAACAGCTATGTGTAATTCCTTCGAAACTATCCTGTAAAGGATGTGCAAAATCATACATTGGATAAATACACCACTTATCGCCTTGACGATGATGATGCATATGAATGATTCGATAGAGAATCGGGTCACGCATATTGATGTTTGGGCTAGCCATATCAATCTTAGCACGAAGTGTCTTTTCTCCATCCTTAAATTCACCTGCACGCATTCTAGCAAATAAATCTAGGTTCTCTTCTACACTACGATTACGATAAGGAGAATTCTTACCTGGTTCTGTTAATGTGCCACGATAAGCTGATGCTTCTTCCTGTGATAAATCATCTACATAAGCTAAGCCCTTCTTAATTAAAAGAATTGCCTTTTCATAAGTTGCCTCAAAATAATCACTACCAAAGAACACATGATTTGGTGTATAGCCTAACCATTTTAAATCTTCTTGTATTGCATCCACATACTCACTATCTTCTTTTGTAGGGTTAGTATCATCAAATCTTAAATTTGTCTTACCACCATAGGCTTTAGCACATTCAAAGTTTGTGATGATAGCTCTAGCATGTCCAATATGTAAATACGCATTAGGTTCAGGTGGGAAACGAGTTATGATTTCATTCACTCTTCCTTCCTTTAAATCCTCTGCCATTAATGTCTTTATGTAATTACTGATTTCTTCCATAAATATCACTCCTATAAAAACATAGTTTTTAAAACATACATAACAATACTATTATAC
>JAIDMV010000190.1 GCA_029050385.1 Anaeroplasmataceae bacterium
GTATAGAAGAGCTTATTGAGGATGTTAAAGATATTTATGATTTTGATCACAATGATACAAATGAGGTTTCTTTTGTTCGGAATATTACAAAAGAAGCTAAAAATGATGAATTAGATACCTTTATTGATCGTAGCGAGTATTTAAAAAGATTAGATGTCATTTTACATAGAAAATATAAGAATAATCCATTACTGATTGGTAATGCAGGTGTAGGTAAAACAGCATTAGTTGAAGGATATGCTAAAAAGTTAGTTCAAGAAAAATCGGATGTTTCAGTTTTAGCATTAAATTTAACCTCTATGCTGGCAGGAACAAGATATCGTGGTGACTTTGAAGAACGTTTTGATAAATTTATTAAGGATATTGCAAGCAAAAAAAATGTAATTATTTTTATTGACGAAATTCATACAATAATTGGAGCTGCAACAACAGATGGGAATCTTGATGTAGCTAATATGCTAAAACCACTTCTTGCAAGAAATGGTATAAAATTAATTGGTGCCACAACCTTGGAAGAGTATCATAAAACGATTGAAAAAGATAAAGCTTTGGCAAGAAGATTTCAAACTGTATTTGTAAGTGAACCTACTTTAGAGGAAACAAAGGAAATTCTTTACGGACTTCGTCCTGATTATGAGAATTATCATAGTGTGAAAATTAGTGATACTGTATTAGATTATTTATTAACAGAATCTAATCGCTGTATCATTCATAAATTTAGACCAGATAAATGTATTGATGTTTTGGATGATATGCTTTCCCTAGCACATATTTTAAATAAAAATGAAGTGACAACAGAAGATGTAGATCACACGATTCACACCTATTTAGGAAACAAGCAGGTAACTGATAACTATGTTCTTTCCTATGATGCATTAGAGAAATATCGGTGGTTATATTTGAATCATTTGTTAGATGATAAGCCGTTATTAAAATTAAAATATCAAGGAAGCAAAGATGGATTAGAAACTTTGATTACAGATTGCAAACAGATTTTTAACATTGGACATGAAGCTGTTTTAAGCATTGATTTAAGCGGGTATAAAGATTCCTTTATGCTTACTAGTCTTATTGGTGCTCCACCAGGATATATAGGCTATGAGGATGAGGGGATTTTATCCAAGCATATTTTAGCTTATCCAAGTTCCATTCTTGTGTTTAAGAATTTTAGCCAGGCAAGCGGAAATATAGGATCCTTCATATTGAATTTTATAAAAAGTGGATTTTTTACAGATCAAAAATCTAGATTTATACAATTGAATAATGTAGTCGTCATTGTTGAAGGAATTTCAGAAAAGAAAAGTATGGGATTTAATGAGAAAGTTATCGAAGAGGAAGCTATCTTTGATGAATATATTACCAATGATCATTTGAGTTTGTCTAATTTAAATGCAGTGTATGAAAAGGCACTTTCTCGATTAAATTACGAGATATCCTTTGATTTCGATATTGACGCCTCTAATAAGAAAAAGGTCAATCGTTATTTATATGAATTTACCAAGAAAAATAAAAAGGGAACCTATCAGATTCACAAGGAAGATATTTTGGATGGTTGGTTATAGGCTAGCTTAAAGCTAGTCTTTTATATTTTTTCTAGAAAATTTAATAAAATGTGATAAAATAGTACTATAAGATGAGGTGCTAAATTATGATACATATAATAACAGATTCTACAAACGATTTAGATGCTAAGACAATAGCAGAACACAATATAGAGGTTTTACCTTTATATGTTAACTTTTCAGATGCTTCATATCAAGATGGTGTTGATATAACGACTCCAGAACTTTATAAGTTAGTTGAAGAGAAAAATGAGCTTCCTAAAACGGCAGCCATTCCTCAACAAACGTTTATTGATGTTTTTTCTAAATATGTAGAGGCAGGGGATGAAGTGATTTTTACAGGTATTTCTAAACAGATGTCTAGAACCTATGAAAATGCTGTTTTAGCTGCAAGAGAAGTTGATGAAAGTAAAATCTTTATTGTGGATTCTATGAATTTATCTACAGGAATTGGACTATTAGTTTTAAAGGCTTGTAAATATCGTGATGAGGGTAAGTCTGCGAAAGAGATTGCAGAGGCTTTGAATAAAGATAATAAGCGTGTATTATCTCAATTTGCCATTGAACGTATGGATTATCTTTATAAGGGTGGACGTTGTTCAGGAATGGCTAAAATTTTTGGTACACTTTTAAAAATTAAACCAATTATTGCAGTAAGAGATGGAAAGATGCATGTAGCTAAAAAGCCACATGGAAAAATGAAGGTAGCTTTAGATATTATGATTGAACAATTGAAAGGAGATTTATCTAGATTAGATAGAGATGTTGTTCTTATAACACATTCCTTAGCATTTGAATATTGTGATTATATTAAGTCAGAAATATCTAAGTTTTTAGGAGACACACCAATTTTATGCACTGTTGCCGGCTGTGTAATATCTTCTCATTGTGGACAAGGTACTATTGGTATCTTATATATGGTGAATGAAGAATGAAGATAGACGTTTTTGAAAAATGTCCAATACTAGAAAATGATACCTTTTTGATTCGTTTTATAGAACAAAAGGACGCAGAAGATTTATTAAAAGTTTATAGTGATAAGCTTGCGTTACCATTCTTTAATAGTGACAATTGTCATGGAAGTAATTTTTATATTACAAATATACAGGATATGGAAAACACAATCTTCTATTGGCTTAAAGAATACTATGAATATAAAGGCTTTGTAAGGTTTTCTATAGTCGATAAGAAAAGAAATCAAGTGGTAGGAACTATTGAAATATTTAAAAGAACAGCCAATGATTTCTTTAATGAATGTGGCTTGTTAAGAATAGATGTTGGAAGTTCTTTAGAAACCTCTGATGTTTTGAAATCTATTTTCTCATTAGTTTCTATTCCGTTTATGCAGTGGTTTGATTGTAATATGATTGCAACTAAAGCACCTATTTATGCAGTAGAAAGAATAAAAGCATTATCACAAGCTGGTTTTGTAAAATCAGACCAGCCATTAATAGGACATGATGGTACATATTATTATGACTATTGGATACAGAAAATTGAATCGCTACAATAGTCTATAGAGAGCATTGAAAAAGAATGTATGAAATAATAAGCAAATTCACTTATACCTTGTGAATTTGCTTTTTTGTTTGGCACTTTTTTAGCACTTGAAATGATATAATTCCCTATATTTTATGGAGGATTACAATATGAGAAAAAAAGTGTTTTTAATTGCATTTTTAAGCTTTAGTTTATTTCTTTTCTGTGGCTGTGGAGAAAAAGATAACCCACCATCTGGAGGAGATGGTCCATCAGTTGTGAATCCACCTGTAACAGAGCATACACATTCTTGGGGAGAATGGAGGGAAGAGGCTGCCACCTGTACAGTTTCCGGAAAAAAGACTAGAACGTGTAGCGGCTGTGATAAAGTTGAAACAGAGAATATTCCAGCTTTAAATCATAACTTCAAGGATGGGTATTGTACGCGATGTGATGAGGTAGATCCTAAGAATACAGATATGATTGATGGTAAAGAATTTTTATCTGTAAAGATTTCTAACGATGGATTATTAACATTTAGTCGATTAAAGTGTGCAAGCAAATATGTTTTAAAAATTTCTAATGCTTCAACTCAAGAAGTTATAGAACTTGATAAAACAAAAGGTGCATACTCTTTAGCGACTCTTCCAGTAGGAAGAACGATGGTAACTTTAACTGCATATGAGAAGGTTGAAGTTAAGGTAGAAAATGAAACACATTATCAGGATGTACCTATTTCAACCGCAACTGATGAATTTAGAATTACTAAAGTAAATCAGACATATTCTTTAGAAAGATTACGTTATACAGATGAATATATTACTCTAGAGGGCTTTTATGATGAGCCAAGAATAGATAGTAAGACAAATGAAAAGTACTATTTGTATGAAACTGTTTATAAAGCGCCTTCCTTAAGTAATATAATGAACAACTCTCAAATTAAAGATGCTAGAAATTTTAAACTAAAGGATACATCTAAGTACAAATTAGTTTATTATGAAAGTGACGGAAAAACCTCCTTTACTTTGGGGGCAAGTCATTATATGAATGTTGAAAGAGCAGGTTATTCTAAATACTATATTGCAGTAGTTGAAAAGGATACAAATAAAGAAGTAAAAAGATATCCTATTCAAACCTATGGTTTAACAACAGTAGAACTTAAATTCAGAAAATTAGCCATAACCATAGAAGATGGAATTAGAAAAGTAGAAGCTTCAACACTTAGAGAATCTTTATTCTTTACAGAAAAGGATATTCTATCAAAAGAGGATATATATCGAAATATAGATTCTGGTTTGTTAGGAAGAACGGGAGCATATACTCTGTTGGATAGAGATAGTGACTTTATAATTCCTGCATCAAATATGGCAGGTGAGGTTGTTCTATATTTTTATGAAAGAGATCTCGTTTCAAAGGATTGTGAAGAATACAAAAAGATTTCTAAAGATTTCGTTTTGTATGAAACGGATTATGGATGGAGCTTAACAGCAAGAAACGATGTTAAAGAAGTTTGTATACCTGCACAAATCATGGGACGTCCTATTATTAGTGCCAACCTTTCTTCTACAGCAGTAGAAAGCTTAGTCCTAGAGGAAGGAATCACCCAATGGATATGTAGAATACAAGACTGTGCGAATCTAACAAGTATTTCCTTGCCAGATACCATTGTTTCAATGGAAAGACATTCCTTTGCAGGAATTCGTACAGATTGCATCATTTATTGTGATTTTGTAAAAGCAGTAGGAGATACCTTCTCAATATATTGGAATGGCATTTCAGGAAGTTACAACACATATAAAACAGTATACTTGGATTCTGTAAGAACAATCAATGGTTGTCAGATAGAGATTAAGGATGGAGTCGCAAGTGTTGTTGGATATACAGAAGAGTTTAATGGGCTTGTTCCTAAGGAAGTGTCCGTGGGTAAAAAGAGTTATCCCGTTAAAAAAATCGCAGAAAATGCATTTGCAGATTGTTTAGTAACAGAAATCATTGTAGAAGAAGGTATAGAAACAATTGGAAGAAATGCATTTGTCAATTGTACAAACTTAGAAAAGATCACTTTACCTTTTATTGGTTCAGAGTTGAATTCATTAACGAATGCTTATTTTGGATATGTATTTGGAGCTAGCTCTGCTAATAACAATTCTGGCTATGTACCAGCAGGTCTTAAGGAAGTCGTAATTATTGGTGGAAAGGCTATTGGTAGTCAAGCCTTCTATGGCTGTAGTTCTATTGAAAGCATAATTGTTAAAAAAGATGTTGTTCAGATAGGGAATAATGCATTTTATAATTGTAACAGTTTAGTTAATATAGAACTACCTATCAGTGTAACTGATGTGAATTCTAGAGCATTTTATAGATGTTATACAATTAAAAAAATGATTGTTCCTCATGCTTGTCTGCCATATATTCCGTCAAATTTAGAGGAATTAAAACTGCTAGATGGAGAGCGATTAGAAGAGTCTACACTTCCTTCTGTACAGAATTTATATTTGCCAAAAACCTTAACATATGTCGGAAGTAACTCTAGTACAACCATAAAAAATATATATTTTGAAGGTACCATAGAGGATTGGTGTAAGATTAAATTTGAGGACAGTTTATTTACATATTCCTCTGAGGAATTTAAAAGTTTTTATATTAAAAAAGATAGTGAATGGGAAAGAGTAGAAACCTTAACTATTCCTGAGGGAATTGAAGAAATAGGAAACTATCAATTTTATGGCTTTGATAGTGTTATTCGAGTAGAAATGTATGAAGGAATACTTCGAATTGGCAATCAGGCATTTGCTTACTGCAAAGGGTTAGAAAATATAATTCTACCTGATAGTCTAATAGAGATTAAACCATATGCCTTTTTAGAAGTAGAAAACCTTACATACACAGAACATGAAAATGGTTTATATATAGGAAATAAAAATAATCCATATTTATGCTTGATGAAAATGAAGGATAAAAGTGCACAAGAATTTAATATTCATAATAATACACGTGTCATCTATTCGACAGAAGCTACTAACTTGACAAAAATACGACTTCCTCAAAATGTTGTAAGCATTGGGGCTTATGCATTTGGAAGATGCAAGATTTACGAAGTACAATTGCCAAAGAGTCTAAAGCATATAGGAGAACTAGCATTGTCTTCTTATGTGGATTGGATCAAATACGAAGGGACTATAGAGGATTGGTGCAAAGTAAAACTTGATTCTTATATATTTGAGAGTTGGGCTAATTCTAATACCTTTTCCATCCAAACGGAAGAGGGGGATTGGCTTCATATTACAACTATAGAAATTCCTGATACAATTACTCAAATTGGAGATTATCAATTCTATTGTTTTAATAATATTACCTCTGTTGTTGTTCCTGATAGTGTTACAAGCATAGGCACTAAAGCTTTTGCTCATTGTGAAAAGCTTAAGAATATCACGCTTCCATTTATTGGTCAGAACAAGGATGGCACAGGTGTATTTGGATCTATTTTTGGTGCGGAGCATTATGGAGAAAATAGTAAGACGCCTCAGAGCTTAAAAGAAGTAAAAATAACGGGTGGAGAAGTTATAGTGGAAAATGCCTTCACCTATTGCCTACATATTGAAAAACTTATTCTTCCCAAGAGCATAATTCATATAGAAGCAACTCCTTTTGTAGAATGTAGGAGTATGACAATATATTGTGAAGTTGAAGAAGCACCAAGTGGCTGGCAAGGAATTCTAAGCGCTGGGAATCGTGTTTATTATTATTCTGAAACAGAACCAATTCATGAAGGAAATTATTGGCATTATGTTGATGATGTACCTACAAAATGGTAACGAATTGGATAATGGAGAAATCCATTATCCTTTTTCTTTGGCACTTTTTTAGCAGTTGAAATGTTAAAATAAGCCAAATATCAAATCTAGGAGTAGATAAAATGAAGGTTTTAGTTATTGATGACGATTTAGCATCCTTATCTTGCTTTTTAGAGCCTCTTGTAAAACAATACACAATGGAATATAAATTTTTTAAAGAAAACCCTGTTGATGCATTGACCTACATCAAAGAACATGATGTAGAGGGAGTTTTCATAAGTATGACCCTATCCTCTATAAATAGTATTGAACTTGCAGAAGGATTGTTAGAAATAAGAAAAGATTTGAAGTTTGTTTTTATTGGTCAAACTAATATTAAGCTTTCTATAGAGTTGCAGAAAAATCTTTTAGGGATTTGTGATAGACCTTTGGTGCCTAATCAAATAGAAGAATATTTGAAATGCTTGCAGATTCAGGAAAAGAAAAAAATTAAGATTCATACCTTTGGAGCTTTTGATGCTTTTATCAATCAGCAGATTATAAAATTTAAATCTGCTAAATCAAAGGAGCTTTTGGCACTGCTCATTACCTATAATGGGAAATCCATATATATGTCTGATGCCATATGTCATCTTTGGCCGGATAAGGATATAGAGCTTGCAAAACGTTTATACAGGGATGCAGTGTGGAAACTAAGAAAAACAATGATTGAATATGGAATCTCTCATATCATTGATTTTAAGCGAGCTCAATTATTTTTGCATAAAGAAAATATAGAGTGTGATTATTGGGAATATTTAGAACAATCGAATATGAGCTATAATGGTGTTTTTTTGCCAAGCTATGATTGGTCTATTGAATTCCAATTAGAGCTAGACACCATTAAAATGAAAAGAAAATATCAATTGAAATCCTAGTCTTTTTAAAAGAAGCATAGTATAATAGAATCGAGGTGAAGAATATGAAAAGACTAAAAACAATTTCAATTTTTATATTTTCTTTTTTTTGTTTATGTCTTGGATTTTCTCTTGCACTTATAATTTCAATTTACAATCATAAATTGTATAACTATCCTCCTAATGTTTATGGTCTTATAGACTATAAAGGATATGACATAAATAAAGAACGTTCTCACTCTATAAATATGACAGGGCAGTGGGAATTTTATTATAATCGCTGGATAATAACGGATGAGGATGAAGGAAAAATGGATGCCTACATTCAGATTCCCGGAAAATGGACAGGCCTAAAGATAAATGGAAAAACCTTAGGAAGAGAGGGCTATGCTTCTTATAAAACGACTCTAATTAATATTCCTAAGGGAACTAGACTTATGCCTACTTATCAAAGTGGTGGCGGAGATTCAGCTTATCGAGTATATTACAATAAAACCTTAGTTGGTTATACGGGTACTGCCTCAAAAGATTTAAAGGAAACCAAAAATGGATACAAGATGGATTTTGATTCCTTCTATGAAGTTCCTGATGATGGAATAGTAGAGGTTGTCATTGAGGTTGGAATGAACAGGCATGGTGGAATCACGCAGATGCCTGGTGTTATAACAGATGGATATAGTGGATATTTTCAAGTCTTTGTTAGTTTTTTTCCGAGCTTTGTTTTGGGGTTGATTTTCTTTTCTGCCTTAATTGGTGTTTGTATAAACTATTCTTATCGTACATTAGGGGATCGATTTTCTATATTTAGTATGATGATTCTATTGCTGATTCATTATTTATTTTCTATTGATATGATTAATTTGCTTAGAAATTTAGACATTAGGACAAACCTTTATTTATTTCAAAGCTTATCTTTTCTTTCCTATATTTTATTATTAAGACAACTAGCTAGATATGTTTTTAGGATAAAAGAAATTGAGCATTTAAAACTTTATCACAAGATATATTCCTTCATAGGAATTCCAATTTTTATATTAGATATATGCTTGATAGGAACAAATGTCCAGTGGATATCTTGGATGATTTTGTTTTTATGTTCGTTGCCTTATTATATTGGTCTTGGTGCAGGAGTGGTACACAATAGAAAAACAAGCCCATATTTCTTTATTTTATTTTCTGTCATCTTAGATATGGGAATTGTAGAGATGATGGATATATCTGAGATGATCCTCTATAGTTCTTATGGATATGAGGCTGTTTTTTGTACAATCCTAATGTTTATTGTTTTCTTCTTATATTTTTCAAGAATCAAAGATTTAAATAAAGGAGAAGTGGAACATATTTTATTTAAACAGGAAATCTTAAGAGAACAAATAAAACCACACTTTATATTTAATTCTTTAAATGCAATTAAAAATCTTTATCATAAAAATATAAGCGATGGCGATGAAGCGATGATTCGTTTTTCTAAACACTTAAGAACAAATGTTGACGCTTTAGATCATGATATGATTTCTTTCGAAGATGAACTTGTAAACATTATTAATTTTGTTGAACTGGAAAATGTTAGATTAGATAAGCCGTTTACTTTATTACTTGATATTCAATATCAGGAGTTCATGGTCCCTGTTTTATCTTTACAACCTTTAGTAGAAAATGCGATTAAGTATAGTAGAGTAAATGAAAAAGAAGATGGATATATACAGGTTATCGCGTATAAAAAAGAGAATTTGATTTATATTATAGTTGCGGATAACGGAGTGGGTTTTAATCCAGAGGGAATATCTCCTGCCTCAAAGGGTATTTCTAATTTAAAGGAACGCTTTTCTTTGATGCTTGATGCAAATGTAAGTATTGAAAGTAAAGAATTAATAGGGTCCATGATTACAATCGTATTTAAGGAGAATGTCCATGAAAATAATCGTAGTAGATGATGAAATCATTTCATTGGCGGATTTTTTAGTTGAGGTTGTCAATGATATTAAAATTGAATATAAATTCTTTTTAGATAATCCATTAGATACGATAGAGTATGTAAAAGCCAATGAGGTTTTTGGTGCTTTTTTGGATATCAATATGCCAAAAATAAATGGTGTTGAGTTGGCAAAAAAATTGATTCAAACAGCGCCCAAATTAAAAATTGTTTTTATTACGGCATATACTCATGATGAAAAAGCAATTCAAGAAATGCTTGGATCTAATTTGTTAGGCTTTTGTTATAAGCCGTTTTTAGCTTATGATATTAATTGTTATATTGAACAAATGTATACAAGTGAGAAGAATAATAAAATCAAAGTGATTACCTTTGGGTCCTTTGATGTATTTGTGCGTCGGAATGTGATTCGTTTTTCGTCCTTTAAATCCAAAGAACTATTGGCATTGTTAATTACGTATAATGGCAAATCTTTAACGATGTCTGATGCCATCTGTCATTTGTGGCCGGATAAGCCTTTAGATTTAGCTAAAAGCTTATATAGAGATGCAGTATGGAGATTAAGAAAAACCTTAAAGGATTATCATATTGAAGAGATAGTGGAATTTAGAAGAGCTTTATTGATCCTAAATAAAAAAGATATAGAATGTGATTATTGGGATTATTTAGAAAAGAAGAATTCCTTATATTTTGGTCAATTCTTAACAAACTATGATTGGTCTATTGAATATCAAAGAGTTTTAGATGAATACGAATAAATAAAATAAAAACTCTATGGTTTTGTTCTAAAGAATTTATAGCATAAATGATGGAAATGTGGTAAAATATTTCTTACTTGTTAATCGAGATATTTAAAGAAAGGGAAATTAGAAAAATCTAATCGGACTATATATGGTTAATTTAATGCGAAAGTTTTTTATAAAAAACTACAAAAATACTAATGAAGAAAAAGTTAGAGAGGCTCATGGTAAGCTGGCTAGTGTGTTTGGTATAGTTTCTAATTTAGTTTTATTTGGTATAAAACTATTTGCTGGTATACTATCTGCCAGTATTTCAATTATTGCAGATAGTATAAATAACCTTTCCGATATGGGGTCATCCTTGATTACTTTGATTGGCTTTAAATTGGCTAGTGCCCCTGCAGATGAGGAACATCCTTATGGACATCAAAGAATTGAGTATATTTCAGGTTTGGTAGTATCCATCATCATTTTATTTGTGGGTGGAAGTTTATTAAAAACCTCTATTGAAAAAATGATTGGTTATACACCGACAACAGTTACAAATTCAGTCATTTATATTTCTATCGGGATATTGGCAACTTCCATATTGATTAAAATGTGGCAGGCATATTTTAATTATCGCATGGGTAAAATTATTAATTCCGTTGCGTTAAAGGCTACCAGCAAAGATAGTTTAAACGATTGTATTTCTACATCTGCTCTATTGATTGGGAATATCGTTTTATTGTTTGTTAAGGATATACCATTTAGTTTAGATGGACTTTTAGGTATCTTAGTTTCTTTATTTATTCTTATTTCAGGAATTAAATTAATTAAAGAAACGATAAATCCTTTGATTGGAGTTTCTACAAACGAAGAATTTGTGCAAAAAATTCTTCAAGTGATAAAAGAAGAATCCTTAGTGCTAGGATATCATGATCTTGTTTGTCATATGTATGGCCCAACCAAATGCTTTATGACTTTACATGTTGAGGTTGATGGAAATTTAAAAATGATGGTGGTACATGAAGCAATAGATGATTTAGAACGTAAAGTAAGAGAACAATTTGGAGTAGAGCTTACAATACATATGGATCCTATTGAAATAGACAACGAGATTACAAATGAATTAAGAAGAAGAGTAAAAGAAGCCATAAAGGAGATTCATCCAAATCTTTCTATGCATGATTTTAGAGTGGTTTTGGGAGATGCACATACCAATCTTATATTTGATTTGGTTCGTCCTTATAAGTTTGAATATAGTGATGAGCAAATCCTTCGAATGCTGCAGGATAAATTTAAGGAAGAAGAGACTAAGTATTATTTTGTCATTGATTTTGATTATTCTTTTAATGATAACGAAAATAATGAAGAATATTAGTAATAAAAATTAATATAATTTTTGTTTTGTCGAAAGATGTCGAAAACATTTTCTTCTTTTGGAATGATTCTGTGATATAATTTAAATATAAAAAATTCTAAATGAGTAAATCATTCGGGAGGTTAGTTATGAAAAAAATCTGTTTTATGGTTATTACAAGTCTTTTTTTATTTTTGCAGTATCTATTAAAACGGTTGCATTAGAAGAAATAAATTTGTCAAGATATGGAGAGGTTGTTTCGTGCCTGAAACTCAATAGTATAGAAAGTAAGGATAGATTCTTTCTATATAATTTAGAATCAGGAGGATATCTTATATTTGATTCATTTTCAAATGAAGTCTGTGAATATTCTTCCCAAAAAAATTCTTCCCCTTATAAGACATTCGAGAATGAAGAGTTATATTATTTTGGTATTAATTGCTACGCGATAAAAGAAGATGGAACTTATTATGATGTATATACACACGAAGAAATAGATGTACAAAAATATAATGTATTACCAATTTATAAAAATGAAAGCCATCCATCTCTATATTCTAGTAGGGCTAGCGCATTTGAGGTACCTTATGCTAATTTTTTTAAATTGCTAGATGGAACTATTAACCTTTTTCCTAAAAATAAAACTAATGACTGTGGTTATGTTGCAGAAGCCATTTTACTAAGCTATTATGCAAATTTTTATAATTGTGATGTCATATGTCAGCATTATATGAATTATACTAGTGTAAATAATATTTCTAATCTCGTAGAGAATTGGACTAGAGTGAATTGTTGTACTCAATCTTTCAAAGATGAAGTTCTAGAAAGTGGCTTAAATGACTTGGGTACAATTCCTATTGATGTTGAAAGCAATTTACAAAATTATTTAAATCAACAATTTGATATGCCAGTAGAGGGGATACATAAGGCCTATGTAGTAACCGAAGAAAGTACAAAAGCGATTCTGCGCAGAGGAATACCTTTAATTCTATTTGGCAATTTTGATATTTTGGGAAATAATAGTAGTACAGGTGATCATGTAATATTGGCATATGGTATTTCTTCAGATGGCAATATTGTAGCGCATATGGGATGGGGCGGACGATCCGAAGTGTGTATTAACTATAAATATTGGGTATTTGAAGGGGGATACGTATATTGGGACTTTTCGTTGCCACACAAGCATAGGACGTATACATATGTAAGAAATCAATGCTATTGTGTTAAAGAAGCAAAGTTTGTTACACCAGAGAAAAATTATACTATAAGCCAGTATGATGATATTTATCACGAAAACATTTGTGTTTGTGGGAAAACAAGTTTATTTAGACACGATTTTAAAATTACAAGTAGTGGTAAAGTTAAAAGGCAAACATGTAGTGATTGTGGATACTGGATTCCTTATATCGGATAATAAATAAAATTTTAGGAGAAAAAAATGCAAAAAAAACTATTTTTTATTTTCAGTGGACTATTTATTTTATTAGAAATCTTATTATTAGTGGTGGCTCTCACTACAAAAAACAGTAGAAATGTAGCATTTGTATTGAATGTTTTTGTTGCTATTTCACTTTTTGGAATCTCTTTGTTTTTTCCGAATAAGTTGAATTTGGTTATTCGATATATTTGCTTGCTTGTTCTATGGGGTATTCATATGTCTATTGTAATAGGTACAAATTTGTGGGATAATTCATCCGTTGCTTCTATATTTACAGGCTTGTTTGCACAACATTTCATTTTGACAATAGCAAGCATGATGCCTACAGAACGATTCAATATAAATAAGTATTTATTCTTTATAGAAGTGACTATTTGTTTTATTTCCCTTGCTATTTTCCCATTGGCTATCCCATTGGCATTTTTTGCAAGAGACAAATTTATTTTAGTAGTGACACTAGGAACTTTAACATTTATTGGAGAAATAGGAATTGTACTATTTAAGCAATTAAAACTTGAAAATTGATATTAGGCCCGTCTTACCGAAATGAGTAGGAGGGGTTTTTATTTTGGCGATAATAAATTTAAATATTTTAAAAAAGTTCTTGCAAAAGAAGCAATTTGGAGTTATAATTATAAAGCTTATCGAATAAGCACATTAGCTGTGAAGTGGGAGGTTGCCGACACACTGAAGAGCGTTGTCATTGCAATGTATCGGGTTTTCCCATGGAGCAAGTCTATACAAAGATTATAGGCGAAAGGAGTTTAAAAAATGGCAAAATCAAAAATTAGAATTCGTTTAAAATCTTATGATCACAGATTGTTAGATTTATCAGCAAAGAAGATTGTTGATAGCGTAAAGAAGACTGGTTCAAAGGTAAATGGTCCAGTACCTCTTCCAACTGAAAAGGAAATCTTTACAATCTTACGTTCACCTCATGTTAACAAGGATTCTCGTGAACAATTCGAACGTAGAACTCACAAGAGATTAATCGAAATTGTGGATCCAACTCCACAAACAATTGATGCTTTAATGCATATTGATTTACCTTCTGGTATTGATATCGTATTAAAGTAATAAAAAAATAAAAGAAAGAAAAGAGGAAAATTTCAATGGCTAAGGGAATCTTAGGTAGAAAATTGGGCATGACTCAAATTTTCGATGCAGCTGGAAATTTAATTCCAGTGACTATCATTGATGCAACTGCTAACGTTGTTCTTCAACAAAAGACAGTAGAAAATGATGGATATGTAGCTGTTCAAGTTGGTTTCTTAGATAAGAGAGAAAAGTTATCAAACAAACCTGAACAGGGCCACGTTGCAAAGGCTAACACTGCTCCTAAGCGCTTCATAAGAGAATTCCGTTTCTCAGAAGCACAAGGAAATGAGTTACTATCTTACAATGTAGGCCAAGAAATTAAGTGTGATATATTTGCTGCAGGTGATGTAGTAGACGTAACTGGTACTTCAAAGGGTAAAGGATTTGCTGGTACAATCAAGCGTTATAATCATGCTCGTTTAAGAATGAGCCATGGTACATCTGCATGTCATCGTATCGTTGGTTCAATGGGTCCAATCAAAGGTAATATGAAGGGTAAGAAAATGCCTGGTCATATGGGACATGAAACCGTAACATTACAAAATTTAGTAATTGCTGCTGTAGATACAGAAAGAGACTTAATCTTAGTTCGTGGTAACGTACCAGGACCTAAGAAGGGTTTAGTAATGATCAAGACAGCTGTAAAAGCTAATTAGAAAGGAGATTTACTATGCCAACTATAGCATTATTAAATCAATCTGGAGAAAAGGTTAAAAATATTAAGTTAAGCGATGAAATCTTCGGAATTGAACCTAATCGTCAAGTTGTATATGATGTAGTTAACTGCCAAAGAGCAGCTATGCGTCAAGGAACTCATGACACTAAGGGTCGTAGCGAAGTTCGTGGTGGTGGACGTAAGCCTTGGAGACAAAAGGGAACTGGACGTGCTCGTCAAGGATCTATCCGTGCTCCTCAATGGCGCGGCGGTGGTACAGTATTTGGACCAACACCAAGAAGC
>JAIDMV010000191.1 GCA_029050385.1 Anaeroplasmataceae bacterium
ATACACGCTTAAGTTCGTCGTCAGCGTCAGATGTGTATTCGAGACTGTTAGAATATACATATTTTTCAATTGATTCTATTTTTGAGGCAGCCAATCATCTAAATAAGATTTCAGATTTATATGCTAGCTACCAAGAAGCATATGAAAAGGCATTGGATTGTTATTATATCTTAGATGAAATCAAGGGAAATCTTTCTGGTCAAATAGGCAGTCTTGATTTTGATCAAGAGGAATTGAATGCCAAAATTGAACAATTAAATACTATTGAAAAAGCAAAGTCAAAATATAAAAAGAATGTAGAAGAATTGATAGAGTATTTGAATCAAATCACTCTACAAATTGATATGGTTAATAACTATGAGGATGTTTTAAATCAATCTAAAGAAGAAGTCATAACTACACATAAAATTTTAGTTGATAAGGCATTGAAGCTTTCAGAATACAGAAAAAAAATAGCTTCACAGCTTGAAGCAGGAATCTTAAAGGAGTGCCATGATTTAGATTTAGAGGATACAAGATTTGAAATTGTCTTTAACGAAGTTTCATTAACAGATCCATTCCAAGCTGGAGTGTTTATGGAAAATGGTATTGATTCCATTGATTTTATGATTAGTTTTAATCGAGGAGAACCATTAAAATCTTTGCATAAGGTTGCATCTGGAGGAGAGATGTCTAGAATTATGCTAGCTTTTAAGAGTTTCTTTGCAAGGACATCTAATTTATCCTTGATGGTCTTTGATGAAATTGATACTGGAGTCTCTGGTTCTACAGCTAAAAAAATCGCATTAAAAATGCAGGCTATTTCAAAATACAATCAGGTTTTATGTATTACACATTTGCCTCAAGTGGCTGCGATAGGGGATTCTCATATTCATATTTATAAAGAAATTATTCAGGATAGAACGACGACACATTATAAATACTTGACATTTGATGAACGAGTAGAAGAAGTTGCATTAATGCTTTCTGGAGACAAGCTAAGTCTATATGCTTTAGAAGCTGCAAAGGCTATGCTAAATAAATAAAAAAAATAGGGACTTTTATGTCCCTATTTTAAATTTACAAATTGATTTAATGCTTTGGCAACACCAGAGGTTTCATTAGAGGTAGTGATGAAATTTGCTACCTTTTTTACTTCTGGAAAAGAATTCTCCATTGCAACTCCCAAGCTTGCTTTTTCTATCATAGCCAAATCATTTCCTGCATCTCCAATAGCCATAGTTTCTTCCATTTTGATGTTTAGATAAGAGGCTAGAGCTTCCAAGGCAGTTCCCTTATTTGTGGATTTATTTAAGAATTCTAAAAAGATAGGAGCAGAGCGAACAACGGAATAGGTTTCATAATATTTTGAATTTAGATTTTTCATTGCCTCATCTACAGTAGAACCCTCTCCTACCATCATACATTTTAAAAATTCTTCATTATCCTCTAACATTTTAAAATCTACGATGTGATCTACAATTTTATTAATTTTAACCTCGACATCAGTATAAGGATTATGGACATCAGTAATAAGGTCCTCATTTTTTTTAAACGCATGAAAATAGGTTCCTAAACGTTTAGATTCTTGATAAAGCTCTTTAACAACTTTTCCCGATATAGTTGTAGAAAATATAAGTTCCATCGTTTTGACATTAAACACTTTAGCACCATTATAACAGATTACGTAATCTTCATCTGAAATTAAATCAAGTTCTTTTAACACAGGAAGAACTCCATTGTATGGTCTTCCTGTTGCAATTACAATTTTGCATCCGTTTCTTTTAGCATTTAAAATGGCAATTTTATTTTCTTCAGATATATTTTTTTGATTGTCAAAAAGAGTCCCATCTAAATCAATTGTACATAACTTAATCATGTTATCACCTGTTTCATTATATCATAATTGGTAAAAATTGGGTATATGAAAAGAAAAAAATAGAAGAAAATAAAGGATGTGGAGGTGTAAAAATGAAAAAAATAATAGCCTTTATTAGTATGCTATTTTTATCCTTGGGTATATTTACAGCTCATGCATATGAATTATCTAAGGATGATAAAATTTATGTTGGTGGTCAGTCCATAGGTATTAAACTTAATACTGGTGTACTTGTGGTAGGTTCTTATGGAATTCTAGAGAATGGAAAAATCTATAAACCATGGGAAGAAGCAGGTATCACAGAGGGTGATCAAATCATAAGCTTAAACAATATGCAAATCACAGATATAAAAAGTCTTTTAAAAGCCCTAGAACAAACTGGTGGCAAAGAGTGTAGTATTGAATATAAAAGAAATAACGAAGTCTTTAGAAAAAGTATTACACCTATGTATTCTTCAAATAGCTACTCCTTAGGTTTATATGTTAAGGATTCCATATTAGGAGTTGGAACATTAACTTACTATATCCAAGAAATTAATGCTTTTGGTAGTTTAGGACATCAGATTACTTCAAAAGATTTCTATAGTGGTGAAATCTATGAAGCAAAGGTAAATGAAATCATAAAGCCAACTCGTAGTGAGGCAGGAGAAAAAAGAGCTAGTATTGATAGTAAATCTATTGGTAAGGTAGAACAAAATACCAATACTGGTGTACATGGATATACAAATTCTAACTTTGACTACAGTGATATGGTAGCTTTAGAGATGAAAACAAGAGATGAAATTCGTTTAGGTGAGGCTGAAATTTGGACTTGTATTAAAGGAAAAAAAGTAGAAAAGTACAAAATCAATATTACAAGTTTAGCTAAACAGAGTAAAAAGGATATTAAAGGAATTTCCTTTGAAGTGACAGATGAAGTGTTATTAGCTGAAACGGGTGGTATAATCCAAGGTATGTCAGGTTCTCCAATTGTTCAGGATAATAAAATTATTGGAGCTGTTACACACGTTTTAAT
>JAIDMV010000192.1 GCA_029050385.1 Anaeroplasmataceae bacterium
TCTACATAATTTGCTAATGTAATATTCTCTTTCTTACAATACTCGGAAATGGATTTATAAGAATTTAATTTATAGATTTTTTCAGAAACCTGTTCCTTTTCTCCAGCGATTTGGATTGCTCCTCCACCAATAGAAAACACCTTTAGACTGCCAATAAGTTCTCCGTTTTTGTATCCATTAAAGATCATCGTATTTGGATGCTCCATCTCTGTTTGGATATCAAATTCAATATGACAAGGAATGGGAAGTAATGTCTTTTCTATAATATAATCTGTTAAATGCCCTCTCCCCGTTAGAGCCAATGATCCGTATAACACAACCTTTACCTCGTCTGCAGATGGATATCGTTTTAAAAACTCTTTAGACGCCTCTAATGGACCAATGGTATGCGAACTAGATGGACCATTTCCTATTTTAAATAATTCTTTTATCGAATGCATTTTATCGTCCCGCCTTTAGTTCTAATATTGCATCACGAATTTGAGCAGCCATTTCAAAATTCAAATCCTTTGCATAAGCTCGCATCTCTTCTTCAAGCTCATTAATCAAATCAATCTTTTCTTCTAAAGAAAGTTTCTTCTTATTCTTTTCTTTCTTAGCATCCAGCTTCTTGATACTTACCATTTCTGGTAAAGCCTTGACAATTGTAGTAGGAGTAATACCGTGTTTCTCATTGTATGCCATTTGAATATCCCTTCTACGGCTTGTTTCATTAATTGCTTCTTCCATAGCCTCACTTAAAGTATCTGCATACATAATAACCTTACCACTTGCATTTCTTGCAGCACGACCAATCGTTTGAATTAGGCTTCTGGTACTTCTTAAAAAACCCTGCTTGTCTGCATCTAGAATACAAACCAAAGAAACCTCTGGTAAATCTAGACCTTCTCTTAATAAGTTAATACCAACTAAAACATCATATTTACCACTACGTAAATCTCTTAAGATCTCTAAACGCTCTAGGGCTTTTATCTCAGAGTGCAAGTAAGCTACCTTTAAGCCTAGCTTCTTTAAATAAGCTGTTAAGTCCTCACTCATCTTAATCGTAAGAGTTGTAACTAATACACGCTCATTTAAAACCATTCTCTTTCTAATTTCAGCATAGATATCATCCACTTGTCCTTCTGTTCTTCTCACCTCAACAATAGGATCTAATAATCCAGTAGGACGAATGATTTGTTCTACAATTGGATAATTCTTTTCATAATCTCCAGGTGTTGCAGAAACAAATAATGCCTGATGAATTTTACTATCAAATTCATTATATTTTAATGGTCTATTATCTAGAGCCGAAGGAAGTCTAAATCCATATTGGACAAGCGTTTCTTTTCTAGAACGGTCTCCATTATACATACCTCTTACCTGAGGTAAGGTGACGTGAGATTCATCTACAATAAGTAGGAAATCATCCCCAAAGAAATCAATTAAGGTTGCAGGAGTTTCTCCTTCTCCTCTTAAGGATAAATGTCTAGAATAGTTTTCCACTCCACTACAGGAGCCTGTTTGTTCCAACATTTCTAAATCATATTTGGTTCTTTGTTCAATACGCTCTGCCTCTAAAGGCTTTCCCTCTAATATAAATTTCTTATGTGTAATTTGAAGTTCTGCCTTGATACGTCTTAAAGCCTCTTCTAATTTCTCTTTATTGGTTACGAAATGTGTAGCAGCAAAAATATTTGCAAAGGCTACATCTGCAATCTTCATCCCTGTTGTTATATCAAAGGTACGAATACGTTCTACCTCTTCTTCAAAGAATTCAATACGAATTCCTTTAGCATGCTCGTTAATAGGAATAATCTCTAATACATCCCCTCTTACACGAAAGCTACCTCTTTTAAAATCAATGTCATTTCTTTCAAACTGCATTTCTACTAAACGTGTAAGTAATTCTTTTTTGTTATAAGATTCTCCAACTCTTATATTCAGCATAGAATCCCTGTAATCCTCTGGATCACCAATACCATAGATACAAGAAACAGAGGCCACAACAATGACATCCTTATAATCCATTAAGGCTGCCGTAGCACTATGCCTCATCTCATCAATTTCTTCATTGATACTAGAATCCTTTTCAATGTAGGTATCACTACTTACAACATAAGCCTCTGGCTGATAATAATCATAGTACGAAATGAAATACTCCACATGATTATTTGGAAATATAGATTTTATCTCATTATATAACTGTCCAGCAAGAGTTTTATTATGTGCTAAAACTAAAGTAGGTTTATTTAACCTTGCAATGACATTACACATTGTAAATGTCTTACCTGTACCTGTAGCGCCTAATAAAACCTGACGATCTATTCCATTTTCAAAACCCTTTACAATAGTATCAATAGCTTCAGGCTGATCTCCTGTAGGCCTGTCTCTTAAACACATCA
>JAIDMV010000193.1 GCA_029050385.1 Anaeroplasmataceae bacterium
GTCTATTACCAATTTATTTCTTACTTAGAAAAACACCAGCTGAGATTATTTCTAAATATGATATTTAAAATCAAATAAAAAAAGAGAGTAAAACTTAGTATAGATTTTACTCTCTTTTCTTTAATTATTTATTTTCGCTAGGATATTCGATTCCTAATTTATGGCATTTCTTTTTCATGTAGGATTGATATGTTTCGTTTAATTTTCCTAAGGATGTCCAACCCTTGGAAAGAAGCATAGCATTAAATTCCTTTTCATCATAGTTTTCGCCTAAATAGCTCTTTGCCTCATTATGCAGACGTACGAAGAAAAGTTTGCCATATCCATATGCAGCATAACTTGCTGGAGTTTCAATGAGTAGACGATAGATTTCTTCAGCAGCATCTGAATTATAGCCTAGATTTCCTAAGTAGGTTGCTATTCTTCCTACATTCCAGTTTTGATAATGAATTGCAACATCAAGTCTTGTTTCTAATAAGAATCCAGCTAATTGATTTGCATATAAATAACGAATAACAGCTTTATCAGCAGATGAACTAGCTCTCTCTAAAGCATATTCATATAGAGCAAGTTCAACGTATGTTGCCCATCCTTCACCATGTGCAGTAGAAGTCATAATTTTTGAAATGTTATGAAGATCTAATTGTTTTGAATAAGTATAAGCATATAAATGTCCTGGATAACCTTCATGTGCCAATGTACCTAAAACATCATTTTTATCTCCTAATTTTACCGGGTTAAGAGTGATAAATTCTTGAGATTTGTTATCTAATGCTGATTTCATGTAATATGCAACGGCATTAGATACCTTAGCAGAAGCTTCATCCATTTCCTTAATTGTAATCTTAGGTGTTGTTTTTAAATCTGGAACAATTGTCTTTGCAAATTTTTTCAAATAGTCCATCATTTTTTCAGGAGTAGCATCATAAATTAAATGATTAGCTAGATATTCTTCTAATTGTTCATTAGAAATGATTTTTCCAGCTCGAATGATTTGTTCTAGAGCAGTTTGTGCTCTTTTGCTTGTTTCAGTAATTGCTGCATCCAATTCAGCAATGTATTGACTCATATTTAAATCAGGAAGACCTAAAAGATCTTTAAGCTCTAATTCATAAACCTTTTTTCCATTTTCGTATATATTCCAGTAGCCTTCTTTAGTTGCAAGACCTTTATAATTTTGAATTCCATCTCTTAATGTTTGTACTCCAGGAATGAAGCTTTCTTCAAAAGCAGAAGTAAGACGTGCAATAGCATCTTGCTTTGCTGCCTTGTTAATAACAGAAGAAGAATCGATATTTGCTTTAAGAACATCTAACAAATAGTAATCCATTCCTTCTGCAAGAACATCATCTAGATAATTTGTCATTTCAGAAATTGTATAATCAGTCAAAGGATAGCCTTTTTCAGCTTTATCCTTAACAAAATTTACATAAGAACTGAAAGCTTCTTTTGTAGATGACACATAGCTTATAATATCTTCTACATCTTGTGAAGTACGGATAGTATAAGCTTCCAAGTATGTACCAAAGTCTGCAACATATCCACCAAATTGATCAACATAAAGAAGTTGCATATATAAAATATCTTCTATAGAATAGTGTTCTTTATTATAGCTAATAAAATCATCAATTTGTTCATATGCAATTTTTTGACGTTCACTTAAGCTATCGTAATCAAAAACTTCTAATTCACTAGCAAGCTCATTATATAGAGTTTGTGTCTCAGTGATATCTTCCTCTGTAAATCCATCATAGGTATACCAAGCAGTTTCGTAATGATCAAGTCCAAAACTTTCAGGCTTTTCACAGAAAATATTAATAGAAAGCTGATCTCCTTCTAAATATTCTATAAAGAACTGATCAAGATAAGCTTCAAACTCAGCACTATCTGGATTATCTATAGTCAATGTAGCATATAAAGTATTCACAACATTTCCATTTGCATCTTTGATATATGCTGTTGCATAATAATCACCAGCAGTTGTACCAGTATTATTTACATATTCTACAGTACATCCACTAGGAACATTTCCTGAAACTTCAATACTTTTAGTAGAACCATCTGCAACAACTGTGGCATCTTTGAATTCTAGTTTTGAATTTCCACAAGAACTTAAAAAAGTACAAAGTAAAAGTGAAAAAACAAAAACTATAACAAGTAATATTTTTTTCTTTTTCATAATAAACCTCCAATATTCATTATTATACTCCTTTTTTTCCTTGAAATAAAATACTTTTTATAAGAAAAAGAAATCTCTTTATCTTTTTTATAAAATATGGTATAACTATGGATATATAAAAGATAAGGAAGGGATTCTATGCTTCTTAAGATAAAAGAAATATTCTTTCACTCATGGACGAGATATTTATCATGTCTAGTTTATGGCGTTGTTATTTTAGTTATTTATAATAGTTTAAGAG
>JAIDMV010000194.1 GCA_029050385.1 Anaeroplasmataceae bacterium
ATCCAAATTTGCTTATGAGCAAATGGGAAAACTGGCTTGTAGAATTTTGATGAACCACAAGAAGTAGTTGATTTGTAATTTGACATAAAATATGATATAATAATAAATAGAAAAGTAGGTGTATAAAATGGCAAAAACAACAATTGGAATTATGTATGATTTCGATAAAACACTTTGTACAACAGATATGCAAAACTATTCCTTTATTAAGAATCTAGGTATGGAGCCAGAGGAGTTTTGGAATAAGGCATCTATTAATACAAAAAAGAATTCTATGGATAAAATTTTATCTTATATGTTTGTTATGATTGAGGAGTGTAAAAGATGTGGAATTCCTCTAACAGAAGAATACTTAAATTCTTTAGGGAATGATATTACATACTATCGTGGTGTACAAACTTGGTTTGATCGTATTAACCAATTTGGTGCTGAACTTGGAGTTAATATTGAGCATTACATTATTTCTTCTGGAACAAAGGAAATTATAGATGGAAGTGCTATTGCAAAATATTTTAAGAAAATCTATGGTTGCAAGTTTATCTATGATTCCCAAACTAAGGAAGCAATATGGCCAGGTATGGCAATCAACTATACTCAAAAGACACAATACATTTTTAGAATTAGTAAGGGTGCCTTAGATGAGGTAGATGAAGAAAAGCTAAATATGGAAATTGCAGATGATAGAAGAGCAATTCAGTATAGAAATATGATTTATATAGGGGATGGACTTACAGATATTCCTTGTATGCAGCTTTTAAAGGATAAGGGCGGTAAATCTATCGCCTTATATCAACCACAATATATTGACAAAGTATTGCCTCTAGTTGATGATGGAAGAGTGAACTATGTTTGTGCTGCAGACTATTCTACAAACTCAAATCTAGAAAAGATTGTTAAGCTGATGATTGAGAATATGTCTATGCTTGAAACCTTAAGAAATAAAGAAGAACGTCAACTTCAAACATTTACAAAGCTATTAGGAGATAAGAATGACAATTAATTTTTTCAATGAAGGAAATATTCCAACTGAAGAATATGAAGAGTTAATATCAAAAGTATTTGCTCCTATAAAAGATGATAAGGTTTTTAGTATTGTTTTTGTTGATGATGCAAAAATTCATGAAATAAATAAAACCTATCGTAATGTAGATAGAGTTACTGATGTCATTTCATTTGCACTATGTGATGATCCAGATAATGAGTTAGAAGATGAATTAGGAGATATTTTCATTGATTTAGAACAGGCTTTTAGACAAGCCAATGATTATGGCCATTCTGTCACAAGAGAAGTTGCTTTTTTAGCTGTTCATGGATATTTGCATTTGTGTGGGTATGATCATATGACCAAAGAAGATGAAGAAATCATGTGCCAAAAGCAAGAAGAAATATTAGAAACTGCAGGCTTAAAGCGATAAAGGAGGATTATGTATGGATGCTATACAAAAGAATGAATTGATAGAGGTTGCTCAAAAAGCAAGAAGCTTTGCTTATACACCTTATTCAAAATTTAAAGTAGGTGCTGCTATTCTTTTAAAAGATGGAAGCTATATTACAGGCTGTAACGTTGAAAATGTAAGCTATGGTTTAACTAACTGTGCAGAGCGTACAGCATTATTCAAAATGGTAAGTGCAGGAGTAACAAAGGATGATGTAGAAGCGATGTGCATCATTGCTGATACAGAGCTACCTGTAAGCCCATGTGGGGCATGTCGTCAGGTTATGTCAGAACTATTAAATAAGGATACTTTAATTGTTCTTGCAACTACCAGCAAAAAGTTTAAAGAAACTTTTACCTTATGCCTTTGAGGAAATAGAAAATGTCGATTGATACTTATAAATCTGGATTTGTTGCCGTAATCGGAAGACCTAATGTAGGAAAATCTACGTTTGTAAATGAAATGGTTGGCAAGAAGGTTGCAATTATATCTTCAAAACCACAGACAACTAGAAATCGTATTTTAGGTATCTTAACAACTGAAGAGTATCAAATTGCCTTTACGGATACCCCAGGCATTCATAAAGCTAAAACAGAACTAGGAAGAAGGATGGTTCATGCTTCTTATGATGCAACTACTGGAGTAGATTGTATTTTATTTATGACAACACCAGTGAAAGAAGTTCTTCGTGGAGATGAAATCATATTAGAGAATTTAAAGAAATCTAAGCTTCCTGTTTTTTTAGTAATCAATAAAGTAGATCAATTAAAAAAATTTAATGACATTGATTTAACTATTGCTCTTTATAAGGACCTATATCCTTTTGCAGGAGTATACCCTATTTCTGTTTTAGAAAAAAAGAATCTAGATCATCTTTTGGAAGATATTGTTAAAGTATTACCATTTGGTCCAAAATATTATCCTGATGATATGGCCTCCGATCACTCGAATTATTTTTTAATTGCAGAGGCAATTCGTGAAAAAATTTTAAATCTGACTCAAGAAGAAGTCCCTCATAGTATTGCATGCGTAGTAGATCAAGTGACTCCATGTCCTACAAATGAGGAATACAAGGATGTTTATGTAACAATTTATGTGGAACGTGATAGCCAAAAAAAGATTATCATTGGGAAAAATGGAACAATGATTAAAGAGATTAAAGAACGTAGTTTAATGGATATTAAAAAAATATTATCTAGCAAGGTTCATTTAGAACTTTGGGTTAAGGTGAAGAAGGACTGGAAGGATAGACCAAGTGACTTAAGTAGCTTTGGTTACACTCCAGATAGTTTATAGAAGGTGATGAGCTTTGGAAGGAATCGTATTAAAGACTATAGATTATAAAGAAAAATCAAAGCTCGTTTATTTATATACTCCCTCTGGCATAATTAGTGTAAAGGCACTGGATGCAACTAAAACGAAACTAGGTTTTATCACAACCTTAAATCAAGTTGAATTTGAGATGAGTTCTGGAAAGCTTCCTACAGTGATAGAATATAGCTTAAAAAAGAGTTTTTATTCCATCTATGAGAGCTTAATTAAGGTGGGTGTTTTAACACCTATTTTAGATATTATTTTTCATCTAGAAGAAGGTGTCAATCATAGAAGAATTTATTC
>JAIDMV010000195.1 GCA_029050385.1 Anaeroplasmataceae bacterium
TGTTAAAGAAATCATAAATAGAATAATCATAAAATTGGTTTTATTTTTTATTTTAAAGGTATCCTTTAAGTAAGAAGCTAAACTAAATTTTTCTTTTTCTTGTTTTACTTCATAGTTTGTTTTTACCTCAGAAGCAGAGATGGTTTTATCTTGTGATACTTCCCCATCTGTAAGAGTAATAATACGATCACTATATTTTGTTACTAAATCAATATCATGGCTTACTAAAATGACAAGCATATGCGTAGATAAAGATTTTAAGATTTGCATCACACGCATTCTGTTTTTTAAATCAAGATTACCTGTTGGTTCATCTGCTACAATGTAGGCAGGCTTTTTTATAAGGGCTCTTGCGATAGAAACACGTTGCTTTTCTCCACCAGAGAGCATAGAAACACGACGGTCCTTTAACTTTGAAATATCTAGAGCCTTTAGAGTATCCTCTAACGCTTGATCAGTAGCATCCAAATAACCGATTCTTATGTTTTCTTCAACAGTTTTATTTTCAAGTAAGGCAAAATCCTGGAAGATAACGCCTACGTTGTTATAACGAAAACTATCTGTTACAGGTATATCGTTATAACAAACTGTACCACTTGTAGGAGTATCCAATCCAGCAAGCATATTGAGTAAGGTCGTCTTGCCACAGCCAGAAGGACCAAATATACTAACCAATCCAGAAGTAGGAAGTTCTAAGCTAATATTTTTTAGAACATATTGTTCACTCAATTTATTCTTATCATAATATTTACATAAATTTTGAACGGTTAACATTATTTAACCTCCTTTAAAATGGAATCATATTGTTCGTAAATATGCTTACATACACGATAGATTACAATAGGCAGTAAGCATAGTGGAATTATATAGAAATACCAAATGATAAATGGACGCACAAAATATATACAACCAGAAATAAGTAATACAAGGATTAATGAAAGAAGTATAGGACAAATCATATGAATAAAGACGGTCTTGTTAGAAAATCCTAATTTCTTTAAAAGTGTGAATTCCTTTTGTCTTGCCTTGAGTAGTTTTTTATAAGTAACTTTCAGTAGAATATAAATTAGTATCGCTAATACAGCATTCATACTAAAGAAGACTGTATTAGAAAAGAAAAGCTCAGAATCCTCTAAAGGATATGAAATATCTTGTGCTTTATAAGTGTGATACCCCCACTGATTCAAAGTGGAATCAATTTCATGAATTCGGTTTGTATTACATTGAATAAGTAGAGTATTCGCTTGCAATTCTAGAGCTTCATAGAAAGTATAGGAAACTCTAGCCTTAGCTTTTGATTCATCTGTAAGATAAAGCGGAGTTTCAAGTTTATTTTCTCCTACAATAATAGGGTTCATTGGAATTGTAGAAATATAAATATTGGATGAAGTTAAATAATTTTGAGGAACATAAAACCCATCAAAAGAGCTTGTGAAATCAATTTCTAAGGCTTCCTCTAAATAGTATCGTTCTTCATCAGTTTCAACATATTTATGTTCAATCCTAAACGTAAGGTCCGTATCTTTAATTTGAAAATTCATAGAAATGTCATACGTCTTTAGAATGAAATCTAAAGTGGAAGAAGATAAATAAACAATATTATTATAATCTTTCATTCCTTCTACGTGCATAATCTTTAAACATTTCAACTTGAAAAATATTGATTCTTTTTTTGATGTATTTAAATAGCATGTTCCAGATTCATCAATGAAAGTAGAATTGTTAAAGGTTTGTATCTTTGTTTCTCCAAAATTTAAGGAATCGTCGATAGCCAAATAATAACTATTCCAAGTATCATGTATACCATATACCCCAATATGGTAATCACGGTTCAAATTAGGCAGAGTAATGAGTTCAACATCATTGATTTTTCTAAACTGCTCAATGTCTTTTTGCGTAAGGAAAGAATTATCGCTATTTTTTACTTCAATGTATTTGTTGTGTCTATGATATGATCCACGGCTAAAATCACCAACACAATAGTCAGCAATTATATTACCTCCAAAGAGAAGAACAGCACATAATAAGATACTAATCAGAGTTAAAAATTGATTAAAGAAATTACTTTTAAATTTCTTACATGCAATCAGAAAGCCTAAAAAAATATCCTTGGATTTTTCACTAGTTGGAGTTTCCTTATAATTGATATAGTTGACATCTTTTATCTTCTTATCTTCAGTTACTTTTCCTTCACTTAAGGTTATTTTTCTAGTTACATATTTTTCAATTTGTTCATAGTGGTGTGTAACTAAAATGACAAGCTTATCCTTGACATTTTCAAATAGCAATTCTAAGATTTCTTTACCAGAAGAACTATCTAGATTGGCTGTAATTTCATCTCCTAAAATAATAGGAGTATCCTTTAAAATGGCTCTAGCTACAGAAAGTTTTTGTTTTTGTCCACCAGATAATTTAGAAGCCTTTTTATTTTTGAATTTTAAAAAGCCAATTCGTTTAAGCATTTCCATAGCTTTTCTTTTGGCTTCCTTATAGGAATCATTCATCAGTAGACGAACAAGAATAAGATTATCTATTAAAGAGTAGCTTTCTAAAATTCCGTAATCCTGAAAGATAAAGGATATATATTTTTTACGATAGTTCTCATAGTCAAAGGTGTCGTATTTAGAGATTCCTTCATTATTCATATAGATTTCTCCATCTTCAAAGGAATCGACTCCACCAATCATATTGATCAGTGTAGTTTTACCTGAACCTGAAACACCAGTTACAGCAATGATTTCTCCTAATTTAAAATTTAAAGAAATATCCTTTAAACCAATTTCTACTCTAGAATCATTGTTATAATATTTATAGACATGTTCTAAACGTGATAAATCATCCAAAACTTCATTTTCTAAAATGGGATTTCTTTTCCCATTTAAAAGTTCCTCCATTGTAATCCCTAAGACCTCGCAAAGCTTAGCCATATATTTAGGCTCTGGAAGCCCTTGACCATTTTCCCATTTGCTGATGGCTTTATTAGATACACCAACAAGCTCACCAAGCTTCCCTTGAGTAAGATTTTTTTCTTTTCGTAACGTGGTTATAAAATTACCAATTTCATAATTTTTTTCCATAATTAAAACCTCCACATTGCTATTTATACTATATTGTTTCTCAATTATCAAAAAAAATCAAGAAAAAAAGTCTACGGAGCGTAGAATTTTAATATTTCATAAAATTTGATAGGTGAATTTAGGAATTATTTTAATTCTTATTGACTATTTTAAAAAAATTCAGTATGATTAGGGTAGAAGTAATAAGCGGTTTTAAATATGATATAAGA
>JAIDMV010000196.1 GCA_029050385.1 Anaeroplasmataceae bacterium
ATACACTCAAGCTCATCATTCAAAGTAATGCTAGATAGATTTGTACAGTTGGAAAAAGTAAATGTCTCTATTTTTTTTAAATACTTAGGAAGTCTAAAACCTATTAAACTTTCACACCCTTCAAAAGCAGAATAACCTATTTTTTCTACACTATCTGGCATGTCAATATCTGTCAAACTTATACAATCTGCAAAAGCGAAGTTTCCAATACTAATTACACTATTAGGAATACTCACACTTTTCAAATAAGTAAAACCATAGAATTGATTATTTTTAATAGTTGTATATGTATTTGGAATTTGTATGCTTGTAATCTCTTTATAACCACCACTTTCTAGCAAAAAGAAATGACTTGCAACACACATAGGATTTGAACCTGCAGTTATAAAATCCAAATCTAGCCAATTATTAAACATACCATGATAATAAACATTCTCAATGCCAGAATCAGAAAAGGCAGATGCCCCTATACTCTTTATATTATCTGCAATATAAATGTCTTTTATAGTATTATAATCAGTAAAAGCTCTATCATAAATACATCTAGTTTTTTCATTCACTTTGTATTCTGTATTAGAAGATTTAGCTTTTAACAAGCATACATAAGGATTGTTAGTATTACCCAAATAGTAGCCATCTGCTCCTTCATAATATTCTAATTCTGTACATCCTTCAAATGCTTCAGTACCGATATAAGTAATACTATCTGGCAAGCTAATAGATTTTAGATTTTTACAATATCTAAAAGCAAATGCACTGATTTTACTGCCACCTGTAACAACAACCTCAATAAGGCTTTCAGGGATTTGGCAATATTCATTTACAGATGAACCTCCAAAAATAATACCTAAATTTGTAAAGTAAGCAATTTCTTCATCATCATATTCTTTTTCCCCTACAAATGGAATAGAAATACTTTTTAAACTATTGCAGTTGCCAAAAGCATTACTCCCTATCTCTTTCACTTTTTGAGGAACGACAATCTTTTCTAAACTAGTACAATCATAAAATGCATGATCCCCAACTTTTTCAACAGAATTAGGAATTTCTATATTTTTTAAACATTTACATCCATAAAATGCACATTGTTCAATGGCAATAATATTGTCACCCAAAACTATGGTTTCTAATTTTTCACAATGTACAAATGTATCTGTATCGATTAATTTTACCTGATTTCCAATCTTCACATCAACCAGTTCACTACAATCCATAAAAGCCCATCCCCCTAAATCTCTAACACTTTCTGGAATTACAATACTTGTAAGATTGCTACACCCCCCAAAAGCACCTTCTCCTATACTTGTCACGCTATTAGGAATCTCAATATTAGTTAAACTACTACAATTATAAAAGGCTCTTTTACCTATACTTATAATGCTATCAGGAATCACTATACTTTTTATATTTAAAGCATCAATCGCAAAAGCGAAATCTCCTATACCAATAACAGGCTTTCCTTGATATTTATGAGGAATAATCACATCTTGTTCTTGAAATAGGTTTTGTACAACAATATAAGCATCTCCTGTTTCATTCAACTCAAATTCTAAATCCATTGTATATTTTTCATATTCACATATTGTACATATTGTATTATTAAAAGTATGCTTTTCTATATCTAGTTTTTTTCCACATATGCATTGCTTCCAATGCTGTACCTCATCACTATACCACATTTCTTCTGCAATATGAGGGTGATCTTTAATTGGAGTTTCCTCCATATCTTCATAAAAGCATTTAGTACACTTTCTCTTTCTCAATCCCTTATCAGTAATCGTAGATTCAACAATAATTTCCCATGATTCATATTGATGAACTTCTACATCATACTTTTCTCCACAGGAACACAGTTTCCAATGATTTTCTTTATCACTTTCATAATAATTAAGACTTGAATGCTTATGCACCCCTTCACAAGAACACATATTCATCAATATGAATATCAAAAAAAATAAAAAGCTAAAAAAAGTAATTGATTTTCTCATTTCCATTCCTCCAATCAACTCTTATTATATAATCATCACTGTCAAAGAAAAAGAAACGCATTGGCAACGATGCGTTTCCTTAGCGAAAATATAAACAAACTTTAAAATTATGTGCTACATATTCGTTTCCTTTATGCATAAATACAACTAATCTAGTAGTCATAATGTCATCATTCATAGTAAATAATTTTTTTACACATTCTCCTTCTGATGTGATGTACTCTATGTAGCATTGAATCGCATTTTCACACACAATTTGTTCTGGAAGAAATTCAAGAATTTCACCTTTATTTGATTCAATTCGTCCTAAAGATGTCAATTTATAACTCAAATCCAAAACAACATTAGAATTTATATCGATAGCTATAACATTGAATTTTTCAACTTCATCTAATAAATAGATATTACATTCTATAAAATGCGAATAGCCACGCAAATCTTTTTCTTCCTTATGATAATTATAATACTGCTCCCATTTATTGTTATTGGATATTTCTAATACCATTTTAGTTTTATACTCATCAGTCTAAATAATATAGTTTATTTCGTATAAATACACATTATTTTTTTTAGGAATATATATTTCATTGTCATATATATATTTTCTTTGATCAAGCATATTTACATCTAACCAATTAGAAAAAACGCATGGAATATCTTTATCTAAAATTTCTTCAATCGTATAAGTATGCATTTCATTTATAGTTATATAGTAGCCAATAGTATGTTCCTGTTTTTCAAACCTATCTTCTTTATGTTTATAATAAATTAGTGATCCAATTAATACACATCCAGTTATACATATTAAGCTGGCTCCTAGAATTATTGCTTTTATAAGAGGCCTCAATTTCTTTGGCTTTTTAGTTGCCTTAATATCATTTGAAATGTCATCCTTAAGTTTTTCTTGTGTATCATCCATTAAATAATCCAAAGAAACATTAAATAATTTAGCAATCTCTAACGCAATATTTGTTTCTGGCATACCACGACCATTTTCCCATTTGGTCACTGCCTGCCTAGTAACATAGAGCTTATCTGCAAGTTCGGCTTGAGTCAAATTATTCTCTTGTCTTAATTTTTTCAACTTTTCTGAGAATTGCATATTCTCACTCCTTTTTACCTAATAATATCTATAAAATCTACTCTGATAATTTTTGCTAAATCCATAGGATTCATCTTTACCTGATATCCTATTTTTCCTGCAGAAAAAATAATATGAGATAAGCTTTTAGCAGAAATATGTAGAGTTGTAGTAAATTGCTTTTTCATTCCAATTGGACTACATCCACCACGAATATAGCCAGTAATTCCTAATAAATCTTTTACTGGAATCAATTCTACAGATTTTTCTTTGACTGCCTTTGCTGCCTTTTTCAAATCTAATTCTGCTTGAACTGGAATTACAAAAACATAATAATGCTTACTATGACCTATAACAACTAAAGTCTTAAATACTTCTTCTTTATTTTGACCTAGTAGTTCTGCAACCTTTACTCCATCCACACATATTCCTTCCTCGTGCGGATATTCAAAAGCCTCATATGAAATTTTCTTTTGATCTAAGATACGCATTACATTTGTTTTTTCCATTATTTCTCCAAAAAACATTCATAAAGAGTTTCTATCTCTTTGAAATTCATTTTTTTATACATTTCAATTGGTGTATCATCTAGCTCTGCTTCTAGATAAACCTCATATTTATTTACTTTTTTTGCATACTCTATGCAAGCATCCATCAAATTAGAAGCAATTCCTTGATGACGATATACTTCATCTACATACAAAGCATAAATAAAGATACTATGATAATATTCTATAATCAAAACACTACCAATAGTCATATCATTTTTAACTACAGAATAACTTTTAATTTTACCTTCTACGATTTTATCATAGTTAAACTTTGCATATTTTTTTGCATATTCCTCACCATATTCAACATTGCTTTTATAAGTAAATCCCATACAATCCTTTAGATAATTAAAGCTTACTAGATGGATAGTTTTAGTTAAGCTTTTATAATGATATGCATTAACATGCATTAAAGCACAGCTATCTATCTCATAGCCTTCAAATAGAGTTTCATCCATCCAATTTGAAAGAAATAAGATATAGGAATCATATTTGAAGTCCTTTAAAGAATCTATTTTATAATCATATAGATCATAATAATTTAAACAATATCTTTCCTTGAAGTCACTTGTATATTTTAAGCCTTCTTTTTTAGAAAATAATATTGCCTCTAGATTTGCAATATCTTTCTTTTCATCATAAAGCTTTTGCATAAAATTGGCATCTTCTTTATTCTTATAGTATTCTTTTCTAACTCTAATAATTTTAAAGCCTAATTTTTCATATACATGTATAGCTTTTTTATTTGACTCTCGAACCTCTAAAGATACATTATTTAATCCTAAAGGAACCAGTTCATCTAAAACACTAGCCAGAGCCTTTGTTCCATAGCCTTTTGATTGATAGGCTTTATCGATTACAAAATTCAAAATTTCCAAAGAAAAGCCATCAAATATAGAGGAAATGAATCCTATGATTTTAGAATCCACTTCAAATACATAATGTCTAGCAAGAGGATTATTTAAATCATTTAAATAAAAGGATTCTTCTAAAGAGGATTCTAAATGATTTTTTTCTAACTCAACAATTCTACCTATGTCTTCTTTTTTATATTTTCTAATCATGAAGATTACGCTCCGCTTCTGTTTCTCTTAAATAATTAGGAACAAGAGTTCTAGGCTCTGCTACCTCTTTAGCCCACTTGATTACCTTCAATGGATTCACTTTATATTCACTTTCACTCACGGATGCATCAAACTTGTTTTGTTCTAAAGATGTTTTTTCTACTAATGCCTCAGATACAATATAGGTATTTGTTGTTGTATCCAAAATACAACCAAAACAGTTTCCTCTTCTTGCATCAATACTAGCTAAAACTAGTCCATCTATTCCACTAGCCATAAGTTTTAATGTAGATATTTCATATAATTTGATTTTGGATTCTAAGGTTGCAATCATTTTCCCAACAGCAACTCCCATACGTACTCCTGTATAAGAACCAGGTCCAACACCAACAACTACTCTATCAATTTCTATTAAATCAATATTTCCTTTTGAACAAGCTTTTTCTACCTCAACTAAAATCACACTTGCATGATCATGCTTTCCAGGAACATAGGATTCATATATCACTTTTTCATCAAAGCATAAAGCTGTATATAAAACATTTGTTGCTGAATCTATAATTAAAGTTTTCATAATTTCTTCAATACCTCTTCATAACGACTTCCGATTGCCTTAACCTCAATACTGCGTTCAAATTCACTTAATCTTTTTAAGTTAATTTCTAAATATTCTTTAGGCAATATTTCTTCTACTTGATAAGGCCATTCAATTACACATACGCCGTCTCCTTCAATAAATTCTTCTAAATCAAAATCATTGTTCAAACCATCAAGGCGATATAAATCTAGGTGATATAATGGACATTTTCCTTTGTATTCTTTTACAATTGTAAAGGTTGGAGAGTTGATAATCTTAGTCACTCCAAGGCTAATTCCAATACCCTTAGTTAATGTTGTCTTACCTGCAGATAAATCACCTGTCAATAAAATGACATCACTAGATTTCAATAAATTACCGATTTTTTTACCTAATTCAATTGTTTCTTCTGCAGAGTTTGTTTTATAACTTTTCAACATAAAATATCACCTTATATAAGTATACCACAAAATAGGGCAAAAGAAAAAGCCCAAAACTTGAGCAATTTCATTTTAAAAGGACAAAACAGTATCCTCTTCCTTAGGTAATTTAGAAACCTTCTTTGCATGAAGCATTACAACTTCCTCTTCGGCAATACTAGAGTACTCATGTGCTACAATGCATTCTAAGAATATACAATCTCCAATAGCTACAAGTTCAGAAACATCTTTTACCTCATAGCCTAAAAACTGTATATCATTTTCACAACACGTCATAACATTTCTACCAACAACAATAGAATCCTCTAATATATCTCTTACAAAGGTTTTAAACTTAATCGTTTTTCCCATATATTTTTCATAATTGTCAAAAACATCTATATACCATGTTGGATAATCACTATCTTCTAAAAGAATAGTATCCTTTGTAATATCATAAGGCAAGTCTTCATCAAGCATAGAGGTTAATTGTCCATTTTTACCCTCAAACCCAATTTGACATTCTTGATTTAATGCCCTGATTTGTCTTCTATAATTTCCAAGATCACTTACTCCATCACAGCGATTAAATATAATTAATGAGGAAAGCTTTACAAGGTTATTAAAGACTTGACGCATATTGCTAAAATAAAGTCCAAATGTAGAAGCATCAATCAAAGTAACCTGTTGATAAACTGGCATATACTCTGGAAATTCTAAATTGTCCATATTATAAAAACTATTATATTCTAAAACAATTTGAACTGGTTTATATTTTTCATCTATAGAAAAGAATAAATTTGCATTTAGATCTGCTTCCTTTTCTACACGTACAATAGAGACTTCATATTCCTTTAACCAAGAATCCTCATATTCTACTTCCCCTTCTTCACAAACAACTAAAACTGTTGAGCCTGCTTGATAAGAAACATTATTTTCAATAATTTCTTTGATTAAAGTTGTCTTGCCACTTTCAATCAATCCATTAACTATAAAAATAGGTACCTCAACCATAATCTAACGACCTCTAAAATAAATCCTTAATTTGATGTTCATCAATCTTAGAACCAATGACACAAATCTTACCAATTGGACGAGCACTACAAGCAACTACTTCAACCTCTTCTGGGGTTAAGTTAAATTCATGCCAAACGCCGTTCAAATCAGAAACCACTCCTTTAGCACGAACAATTAAACCATATTCTCCATTTGCCATTGCATTTAAAGTCTTCTTTAAAGTATCAATATCATACTTCTTAGCTGTTTCAAAACCAACTGAACTAAATACCTCATCTGCATGATGGTGGTGATGGTGATGGTGATGCCCACATTCGCACTCTTCATCGTCATGATGGTCATGAGGTCAACGATCACACTAGTCATGGTCCTAAGGGG
>JAIDMV010000197.1 GCA_029050385.1 Anaeroplasmataceae bacterium
CCTTAAAGGGGTATATAGATTTACTTACCTTTTATCCAACAATCAAATCTAGTATTACCCTAGCCATTGATCCAGATGGTAATATCAGTGATAATGCTTCAAGAGAGCTTTTCACCATAAGAAGAAGCATTGTTTCTTTGCAAAATAGACTTAGAAGCAAATTGAATGAACTTTTAAATTCAAAGGCTTCTATGCTTACAGAAAACCTTATTATTATGAGAAATAATAGAATGTGTTTACCTGTAAAGATTGAATATAAAAACACATTTAAAGGAATTGTTCATGATATTTCTTCATCAAATACAACGTGTTATATTGAGCCTGAGGCAACCATAGAAACTGCGAATCAAATTGATAGCTATATGGCTATGGAGAAAAAAGAAATTGAGACAATTTTAAAGAATTTGAGTCTGCTTGTAGGTGCAGAGGCAGAAGGCTTGAAGCAAGACTTAGAGATTTTAACTGGATTAGATGTGATTTTTGCAAAGGCATTAATGGGTCGTGATTTAGACTATCAGGAAGTCAAAATTACAGATAAACAGTACTTTAATTTGAAACGGGCTAAGCACCCATTAATTGATTCAAGTACTGTTGTTCCTATTGATATAGAGCTTGGGAATTCACATAATACAATCATTATTACAGGACCGAATACAGGTGGAAAAACAGTAGCCTTAAAAACAGTAGGATTACTCCATGCAATGATGATGTGTGGACTTATGGTTCCTTGTAGTAGTGAGTCCACGTTAAGTGTCTTTTCTGAAATTCTAGTGGATATAGGCGATGAGCAATCCATTGCCCAATCTTTATCTACATTTTCAGCACATATGAAAAAAATGAATGAGATTATAAGTGCGGCAACCTTTCAATCGCTAATCTTGTTAGATGAGCTTGGTAGTGGTACTGATCCTAAAGAGGGAAGTAGTCTAGCAATTGCGATGATAGACTATTTAAAGAAACGTGGAGCTAAGGTTTTAGTTACAACGCATTATAGTGATTTAAAATCCTATGCATATCGAGAAAAGGATGTCTTAAATGCATCTGTTGAGTTCAATACGAATACATTACTTCCAACCTACCGATTACTCATTGGTGTTCCTGGTAAATCCAACGCAATTGAAATTGCAAGTCGTTTAGGGATTCCAGAAGAGATTATAAGTGCTTCAAAGGGATATATGCAAAGCATTAATCCATCTGAATCTTCTAAGCTTATGGACAATATGGAAGAGGAAATTACAAAATTAAGGGCTCAAGAAGAAGAGCTACAGCATAAAATAGAAATGTACGATAGTTTAAATCAGAAGCTTTCTTTAGAAAAGATGAATCTAACGAAGCAAAGAGATAAAATCTTAGATGCATCACGTGCTGAAGCTCAAAAAATCATAGAACAAACTACAGAAGAGGCAAAAGAAATCTTAAAGGAATTAAAGGAAAAAACAAGTGGCGAATACAAGGATCATGAGCTTGCTACCCTGAAGCATCAACTTAAAAAGCTAGGAACAAAAGAAGATAATGAGGAATTATTTGATGAAACCTTAGCTGTTGGGGATTATGTCTTTATTAAATCCTATGAGCAGTATGGTACAATAACTAAGCTAAAAAAAGATAAATTTACAGTTCAAATGGGACAATTTAGTATGGATTTTTCTAAAAAAGACTTAGTTAAGGCTACAAAGCCTAAGGAAAAGCCACAAAAAAAGACAAGAATGAGCGGATATAATCCAGCTTCTCATGCAAGTTTATCCTTAGATTTACGAGGAAAAAGATATGAAGAAGTAAAGGACCTTATGGACAGCTATATTGATCAGGCTATCTTAGGAAATTTAGAATCTGTATCGATTATACATGGCTTTGGTACAGGTGCCATTCGTAAGGCAGTTTGGGAGTATTTGAAAAATTGTCCATATGTGAAGAGTTATCGTTACGGGCAAGAAGGGGAAGGCTTAAATGGTGTAACTGTCGTTAAATTAAAATAAGGACGGATACCATTGATTTATGAATATAACGGTTCAAATTTAGCTGACGGCTTATACTATTTTTATGCGTCATGGAATTCTAAATGCAATGTACTTGCAGAACGGATTACCAAGCTAAATATAGAATTTAAAAATTTAACGATTTATAAAGTGAATACTACTAAGTATACACAATTAAAGAAGGATTTAAAAATAAATAAAATTCCTTCCTATTTGCTGATCCAAAATCAGCAGGTTATTGCTAGGAAGGATGGAAATTTTGACTATATAACACCTGTCTCATATACACATATGACGCTGCCGACGAT
>JAIDMV010000198.1 GCA_029050385.1 Anaeroplasmataceae bacterium
AGCGTGAAAAAATTACCACTGCCGCTTTTTCTTTGGTTCGGCGTATTTCGGCGAAAAATATCATAAAATAATCTTTGGTGATAAAATGCATATAGAGTTAAAAAACACAAAAAATACAAGAAGTTTATCTGATTTGACCAATAAAAATGGTTTAAAAATCAAGAAGCATTTATTAATAAGAAGTGATGCATTAAGCAAAATAGATACATCTGATCAAAGAATTTTGAAAGAAGAATATCAATTAAAAAGAGTTATTGATTTAAGATGTGATAATGAGGTTAAGAATAATCCGGATATTGCTATTCCGGATGTTGAGATTATATTAAATCCAGTTTTACCTAGCCAGCGTGTAGGTGTTACGAAAAAAGGAAATGATGAAGAGGACTTTAGAGATTTCATTGAGGCTATTCACACAAATGGAGCTGATAGCTCAGTCCGTTTTATGACAAAGGTGTATCAAGAAATTGTCACTTCTGAGTTTTCAACTTTAGCCTACCAAAAATTTTTAAGAATACTTTTAGAGGATGCAGGCGGAGCTACGCTTTGGCATTGTAGTGCTGGTAAGGATCGTGCTGGCTTTGCAACAATGATTTTATTATATGCATTAGATTTTGATATAAAGGATATTGTAGAAGATTATTTGAGTACGAATCTATATTATCAAGGAAACATTGAACATTTTGTGATAGAATGTGGAGAAGGTTATCGTGATGTATTAAAAACGATATTTGGTGTGAGAAAAGAATATGTTGATGTGTTATTGGATAGTATAAAGTCAGTGTATGGAAGCTTTGATACTTATATAGAGAAAGGTTTATTATTTTCTAAAGAGGATAAAGAAAAGCTACAGGCTATATATTTGGAGGAAAGATAGATATGCAGCTCTATGAATTATTAACTGCTTACAAGCATTTATCTATTATAGAAAGAATGCTTGAAACAGAAGATAAAGATATTTCAAATTTCATAGTGGTATTTAATAAAACAATAGAGGGAAAGCTACATTATATTGTTGGAACCACAAAGGATTTTTGTAGCTATACGGGTGCTATATCTTCAAGCATAGTGTTAGATGAATCTTATACGATTGTATCTATTGAATGTGGGTGTTTAGAACATTATCGTAAAAAACAGTGTGTTCATACAACACTTTTATACGCACTTGCTTTAAAGGAACTTTGTTCAGAGAAGTATAAGGAGCAGCTTGAGAAATATAAAAGAATCAAGCTGGCTTTAGAACAAGAGGTTATCTTAAACGATTTAGCTACAGATTTAAGAACGAATGCTTCCTATTTCAAAAAAATTCATTTGACTGCCGAAATCACAAGAGAACAAAACATTAATTTATTATCATTGCGTATTGGCTACGATAAAGAATATATAGTTAAAAGCATCTCTGAATTTATTGATTTGATGGAGAATAAAAAATATTTTTCTTATGGTCAAAAGCTTTCTTTTGTGCATTCCTATGAAATGCTAGATGATGAATCTAAAGAGTTCTATGGCTTCCTTTTAAGCATAAGTCATGAAAATGCCTTAAAAAATATTCAAATTAGAAAGAGTCATTTTTTAAAGATTTTAGAGATTTATCATAATAGTGGAATCTATTATGCAAATGAATCTAAAAAGGCAAAATATTATCCTTTAAGTGAAATTGAAAAGATCAATATTATATTAGATGATCAGTGTTTGCATATAGAAATGCCAAAGGCTACAGAACAATTGGTTTGTGGTGTAAATAATGCTTATTTTATTGGAGAGGAACAAATCTATGTTTATCATTTCAAAAAAAGAAATGAAGCTATGATTTTTAATGCTTTATTCAAATGTAAAACCAACGCCTTATGGATAGAAGCAAATGAAACAGATTTCATTTCTAATCTTTTACCAATGATAAAAAAGGATATCGTGATAGAGGATAACTTTTATCAAAAATACCATTTACCAGAAGTAAATATTACCTCCTATTTTCATTATGAGGAAGGAGTTATTCTCAATTCTTTTAAAATTGAAGTGGAAAAGAAATATAGCAATACGCCTTATGTAAGTCAAATTCTAGATGGCTACAATAAGCTATTAGAATCCTTTGGCTTTGTAAAAGAATCTAAAGATATTTATGTTTTACCAGCAGTAGAGGATCAATATGCATTTTTAACAACAGATTTATCTGGTCTTAAAAATTATGGGGATGTTTTCTTTGATAACTCAATCAAAAAAATAAAATTAAAAAAATCTAATCGAGTTCATATTTATGTTTCTTTTAATGTTGGTTTACTGGATTTTAAATTTGAAGGTCAAGAATTAACCATAGAAGAAATTGAGGCTATGCTTGATGCATACCATAATAAAAAGCGATATGTCAAACTGAAAAATGATGTAATTCTTGAGGTTAAAGAAGAGGATGTAAAGGATCTTGATAATTTCTTAGAAGATTTCAATATGACAAATGAAAAGCTTTCTTCTCAAATCTCAAAGCCTATAAACTATTTATTAAAGCTTGTAGATGAATCCAGTGATCATATTCATTGTGATGAAAAGCTTTATCAGATGATTAAGCAGGTTCAAGAGTATAAGAAAAGTGATATCCTTCCAGATGAAGCCTTTTTAAAGATACTTCGTCCTTATCAGGTAGAGGCTTTTAAATGGTTAAATATGCTTGCTGAATTTGGTTTTGGTGGTATTTTGGCTGATGATATGGGATTGGGTAAAACCTTAGAAATCATTTCGTTTATTGCCAAAGATAATCTGCATAAGCCAACTTTAATTGTTTGTCCAATGAGCTTGGTGTATAACTGGGAAAATGAATGCCGTAAATGGAATTTAGATATTCCTGTTCATTTGATTATAGGTGGTGCCCCTGAACGTGAAGAGATTATCAAGTCTATAAACTATAAAAAGAAATCTATTTATATTACCTCCTATGACTCCTTAAGAAGAGACATTGCAAATTATAAAAATAAATTTCGTATTATAGTTGCAGATGAAGCACAATATATAAAGAATCAAAATGCTTTGAAGTCTGCTGCCATTAAGCAGATTAATGCAGAATTGAGATTTGCATTAACTGGTACACCTATTGAGAATGGGCTTGCAGATTTATGGAGTATCTTTGATTATTTAATGCCTGGCTATTTATCCAATTATCATCATTTTAAAACACGCTATGAAACCTTAATTATGGAAGAGGATGAAGAAACTCTAATTCAATTAAAGAAGAGAGTTCAACCTTTTATTCTAAGACGTACAAAACAGGATGTTCTTACAGAATTACCTGAGAAACTAGAAGAAGTTTATTACTGCAAAATGGAAGGGAAGCAAGAAGAACTTTATCAAACCTATGTTGAAAAAATTAAAAATGATTTACAGGAGGATGGAAATCATATCCTAGCTTTAATAACCCGTTTACGTCAAATCTGTATTTCTCCTCAATTATTTTATGAGGAAGAGGTGGCGAGTGCTAAATTAAATTTGGCACTAGAATTAATCAATAGAGCCATTTCTTCAAATCATCGAATTTTACTATTTTCACAGTTTGCAAGTGTATTTCCTATCCTAGAAGAAATGCTAGATGCAGAAGGAATATCTTATTATGAACTAGATGGAAGTACCCCTGCTCAAAAAAGAATTGAACTTGTAGAGGATTTTAATATAAATCCATCTGTAAAGATATTTATGATATCTCTAAAGGCAGGAGGTACTGGGCTTAATTTAACTGGTGCAGATATGGTTATTCATTTAGATCCTTGGTGGAATGTTTCAGCAGAAAATCAGGCAACAGATAGAGCTTATCGTATAGGTCAGACAAAAAATGTCCATGTCATCAAATTGGTATGTATGAATTCTATTGAAGAAAAGGTTATGCTATTACAACATTTGAAAAGTGATTTAGCTGATCAAATTTTATTGAATCAAGGACATAAAATATCACTTTCTAAAGAGGATATTTTAGAACTAATTTCTTGACAAATCTATAAAAAATGCTATACTATTATTGAGAATAATTCTTAATAAGGAAAATGATTATGCTAAGAAGAATGACAACTCAAAAAAAGATAGTATATCAAGCATTAGAAGAACTTGGACATGCAAGTGTGGAATTCTTGATCGAATATTTAAGAAGCAAGAATGAGCAGATTTCTTTAGCAACGATATACCGAAATATACAGGCACTCCTTGCAGAACAAAAGATTAGAATTGTTAAATTAAAAGGAAATGATGTTTTGGAAACAGTCAAAGAAGACCATGCTCATTTCGTATGTGAGCAGTGTGGAAGTATTGAGGATATTTTTGTTGATAAGAAAGATGTACTTTCTAAGGCATCTAAAGTTTGTATACATCAAATTAAAAAATGTGATATGGCCTTTTATGGCTTATGTCAAAACTGTACTGAAAAGGGAAAGGGGAAAGAAAATGAAGTACGTTTGTAAGGTATGTGGATATGTACATGAAGGACCAGAGGCTCCAGAAAAATGTCCACAATGTAAAGCTCCAAAGGAGAAGTTTGAAGAATTAAAGGAAGGATTAACTTGGGCTTGTGAGCATGTAGTTGGTGTTGCTAAGGATGTACCTGCTGATATCTTAGCAGATTTAAGAGCAAATTTCGAAGGCGAATGTTCAGAAGTAGGTATGTATTTAGCTATGGCAAGAGTTGCATACAGAGAAGGTTATCCTGAGGTTGGAATGTATTATGAAAAGGCTGCTTGGGAAGAAGCAGAGCATGCTGCTAAATTTGCAGAGCTTTTAGGAGAGGTTGTAACTCCTTCAACTAAGAAGAATCTTGAATTAAGAGCATCTGCTGAAAATGGTGCAACAGCTGGTAAGCTAGATTTAGCTACTCGTGCAAAGAAGTTAAACTTAGATGCAATTCATGATACAGTTCATGAGATGGCTAAGGATGAAGCTCGCCATGGTAGAGCATTTGAAGGCTTATTAAATAGATATTTTAAGTAAGATGAAAAGGAATTAAGAACGGGAATTTGAGCGTTACTTAATTCCTTTTTTTATTTTGATATAGTTTTCCCAAACTTTTCCCATAATTTTATGATATAATAATGTCGTTTTTAAGGAGTATGATGACGATGAAATTTTGGAAAAACATTTTAATAGGTAGTATGCTTATTGGAACTTTAGGACTTGCTTCTTGTTCTAAAAAACAACCTCAAAAGGAAGAGGAAAATAATCCGCCTATTGTAGATATAGAAAATCCTACTGGTGATCAAGAAAACGACGCTGTGTATTTAAATTTGAATGTTACCTATACAAGTACTGAGCTTGAAACAGGAAGTGTAGAAGATACAGTAGAACAGATTTATGATAGTGTAGTAGCGATTGATGCCTATATGAATAATCAGCATTATGGTAGTGGTAGTGGTGTTTTATTTGGCTTTGATGAAAAGTTCAGCTATATTGCAACCTGTCATCATGTTATTGAAGGTTGTCAAGGCTTTAAGATTATTCTTTCTAATGATGAAACCTATGAAGCGAAATTGGTAGGTGGAGATGCAGAAAGTGATATTGCTGTACTATCTGTTGAAAAATTAAATTTAAACTATGCTTCATGGTTTGAGGATACAGAAAAGCTAAGACTGGGGTCAAGTGTAATTTGTATTGGAAATCCCCTTGGAACTCTTCCAGGCAGTGTTTCTACAGGTGTAGTTTCCTATAACAATCGTGTAGTACAAGTGGATAGCTATCATTCAATGAAACTCATTCAAACCGATGTAGCTATTAATTCTGGAAATTCTGGTGGAGGATTATTTAATTCTGCAGGTGCTTTAATAGGTATTGTGAATGCAAAATATTCTTCCTCAGGAATAGAGGGATTAGGCTTTGCAATCCCTGCAAATCAAGCAAGAACCATCATTGACAGCATTTTAAAAACTGCAAGATATAATGTCCAAGAAGAAACTTGGGAAACAGGATATGTAGAAGGACGTTGGGAAATTGGCTTTACTCTTGGCTATGGTGGCAATATGTTTTATAGAACAAGTATTGGCATTGCTAGTATTGCAACGAATCCAACACATTCCGATTATAATAAGCTTCAAGTAAATGACAAGTTAAATGCAATTACAATTACTTATAAGGATACTTCAAAGGAAGTTAAATCCCTTACAAGTATCACCCCTCAAACAACTCCGCTTGACAGCATTTATCAGTTTATTTATTCTGCAGGTTTATCCTTAGGGGATGTACTTATCTTTGATATTACTAGAGGAAATGAGAATATGAAAATAGAAATCTCTTTAGTTCAATATCGTTATAGTATATAGGCTCTACAAAAGTAGGGCTTTTTTCTTGATAATTTTTTTAAATTTGCTATAATTATATAGGATAAGAAATGGGGTAGTTATGATGGCAACATATAAGGATTTAGCAAATCTGATTTATCCAAATATTAATTTAACTATAGAGGATTTAGAAAAGAAATTTCCTAAACGTAATTTAAAGGAAGGTGCAATGGTTATTAGATTTGCACCTAGTCCAACAGGCTTCTTACATACAGGCAGCTTATTTGTTTCTTTTTTAGATTGTTATTATGCACATCAAAGTGGTGGTGTATTTTATATTCGTTTAGAGGATACAGATACAAAACGTGAAATTGCTGGTTCTGGAGAATCTTTAATTGAACAGCTAAAGGCATTTGATGTTATCCCTGATGAAGGTTATATTTCAGATAGTAAAGAAATTGGTGCTTATGGACCATATAAGCAGTCCAATCGTTCTGAAATTTATAATACTTGCATTAAGCATTTAATTGAAATGGGAAGAGCTTACCCTTGTTTTTGTAGTGCAGAAGAATTACAAGCCTTACGTCAAGAACAAGAAGCAAGAAAAGAGATTCCTGGATATTATGGAAAATATGCAAAATATCGTGATTTCCCAGTAGATGAGGCTATTGCCAAAATTAAGGCTGGAGATCCTTATATTATCCGTTTTAAATCTATGGGAGATCATAACAATAAGGTTTTCTTCCATGATGAAATTAAAGGAGATTTAGAATTAACAGAAAACGATCAGGATATTGTTATTTGTAAGTCTGATGGTCTACCTACTTACCATTTTGCTCATTTAGTAGATGATCATTTTATGCGTACAACTCACATTACACGTGGAGAAGAATGGCTTCCAAGTCTACCTATCCATTTAGAGTTATTTGATACAATTGGATTTGAACGCCCTAAATATGCACATTTCCCTGTAATTATGAAGGTTGATGAAAATGGCAGCAGAAGAAAGCTATCTAAGCGTAAGGATGCAGAGGCCGCAGTAAGCTATTTCTTAGAACAGGGATACCCTAAATATGGTTTTCTTGAATATTTATTAACTATTGCCAATTCCAATTATGAAGCTTGGAGAGATGAAAATTTAGATAAGGATTTCTATGAATTTAAATTAGCTTTCAATAAGATGGCTTTAGATGGTGCATTATTTGATATTGCTAAGGTAGCAAACATCTCTAAGGAGCGTATGGCCTACAGAAAAGCTAAGGATCTTGCAGAAGAGGTAAAATCATGGGCAAAGGAGTATCAGCCTGAATTTTACCAAAAGATTCTATCTAATGAAGATTTCTTTATATCAATTTTAAATATTGAAAGAGAAAAAGAAAAGCCTCGTAAAGACTATGCAAAATATTCTGATATCTATCCAATTATTTCATTCTTCTATGATGATGTATATGAAACTATAGATAAGAATAATTTAGAGTGGAATCCAAATATTGACAAAGCAGATATTAAAGCAGTATTACAGGATTACTCTGATACTATCAATATGAATTTGGATGAAGAAAACTGGTTTAATTCTATCAAAGAGTTGGCTGTTCGTCATGGCTTTGCCGATAATATTAAGGTTTGGAAAAAGGATAAGGAGTCTTATAAAGGACATGTTGGGGATGTATCAGAATTCTTGCGTATCGCTTTATCTGGAAGAAGAAATTCACCAAATCTATATTATGTCATTCAAATTTTAGGAAAAGAAAAAGTACAACAAAGAATTGCAACAATTCTTAAAACTGTGTAAAAAAACCTTGAAAAAAAATTAAAATA
>JAIDMV010000199.1 GCA_029050385.1 Anaeroplasmataceae bacterium
CTTGATTTCTTTAACAGGAATTTAAAAGAATTTGAAAGGGTGATCAATTATGTATAATGAAATCTATATGAAGTTTATCTCTAAAAGAAGTAACATAGGAATTATTAGAAATGCTGTAAGTGCTCTAATTGTGGATGCAAATCCAACAATAACCTTTTTAAACGAACTAAAAACAGTTATCAGTGAAGCGATAACAAACTGTATCGTTCATGGCTATGATAACCAGGAAGATAAATACATTGAAATGAATGTTAAAGTTGATGATGAGAAGGTTTCTTGTGATATTATCGACTATGGTAAAGGAATTGAAGATATTGAACAGGCTAGAGAACCACTTTTTTCAACTAAAAAGGAAGAAGAAAGAAGCGGCTTAGGTTTTACTATTATGGAAATGTTTTGTGATACCTTTACGGTAGAAAGTAAAGTAAATGAAGGGACTAAGCTTCATTTTTCAAAAAAATGGTAGCTTGATTTTAGCTGTTATCGGATTAGACGGTTACGTCTAGTCCATTTTTATTGCTTTCAAAAGGGAAATCCTGTATACTATTTATGAAAAAGAAAGAAGGAGGATATGGCATGAATCTAAAAAAATGGCTAATCATAGGCTTAAATACGATTATGATTATTGTTTTATTAGTATTAAAATTCACGTTGAAAGATTTTCCTCAATGGGCAGTTTATATATTCATTGGAATTGTTTTACTCTTAATGATTTTTTATCGATTGGAAATGTCTAAAGATGTAAAAAAGAACGAAGAAAGCTTAAAGGAGAAGGAAAAGGAAAGAAGAAAAGCGTTTATTTCAATGCTAGAAGAAAAATCCGAGGATAACTCTACTATACATGTGATGTATGAGCTTTTCACAAATCAGATTTTAGAAATTGAAGCTTTAATAAAACAAAAGGAACTTGAGATAGAGTATGATTGGGATGAAGCGGATACTTTTGAGGTAGATATTAGTTCTAAGCATAAGAAAAATAAGCAATTTTATTATCTTGCCTTAAGCATAGATGAAGAGGAAGAAGAGCTGCTTACGAATGATGGAAAGGAAATCGATACTCAGCAAATGAAAGAATCTGAGATCATAGATCTTATCATAAATGATATCAATAAATTTTAATAAACTAAACTATTTTTGTTTTATTCATAAATAAAATCATAAGATTCTTGTCATACTATAGATGGTGATTTTATGGAAAAAACAAGAAAATATTATCAAGAGCTGATAACCGTAAAAAAGGACTATAAAGCTATGCTAAAGAACTTTCTTTTAGCATTTTCTACAGGTGGTGGTGTTGCCATTATTGGTCAGCTCTTTTTTGATTTGTATTATCAAATCTTGCATTTAGATAAACAGGATGCTTCTTTATATATGACACTAACTATGGTTCTATTTGCAGGAATGCTCACAGCCTTTGGTATTTATGATAACCTAGGTCAAGTAGCCAAATGTGGACTTGCAATACCAATTACAGGCTTTGCAAATGCATCCGTTTGTTCAGCTATGGAATATCATAAGGAAGGAATTGTGCTTGGTATAGGAGCTAATGCTTTAAAGCTTGCCGGAAGCGTCATTGTCTTAGGAACAACCTCAGCAATTATAGTTGCAAGTATAAGATATCTATTTGAGGTGCTATTATGACCTTTGAGTTTAAAAATGTTTATTTAGAATCTTCAGTAGTTGTTGCAGGAGAATTAGAAGGTAAAGGACCATTAAAAAACTATTTTGACTCGATTGATGAATGCAAGGATTCTTGCTTTGAAAATAGTGAAATTGATATTTTAGCTAAAGCAATAGATATGCTCTTAGAAAAAGAAAATTTAAAATCTGAAGATATCTCTTTAGCAATCGGTGGAGAACTTTCTAATCAGTTGACTACCTCCAGCTATACCTTTAGAAGTCTTCCTATCAGTTTAATAGGAATTTATTCTGCATGCTCTACAATCAGCTTGGGACTAGGACTTGCAGGATTGCTATTAGAAAATGAAAGTATTCAGAATATCTTAGTTTATACCTCAAGCCATAACCAATCTGCAGAACGTCAATTTAGAAACCCTGTAGAATATGGCGGAAATAAAGAAGATACCCAAACCTTTACTTCAACGATAGGAGCTAGTGCTCTATTATCACGCAAGAAAGGAAAAATCAAGTTCACAAACTTTACGTTAGGTAAGGTCATTGATGTTGGCTTCACGGATGCCTGTGACTTTGGTAGGGCTATGGCTCCAGCAGCCTTAGAAACCTTGTTTGCGCATTTTAAAGCCACAAATACGGCTCCTAAGGACTATGATTTAATCTTGACTGGTGATTTATCGACTTATGGATATGAAATCGTATTAAAGGCTTTAAAAGAAGAATACGGACAAGTAGATAACTACAATGATTGTGGACTTATTTTATATGATAAAAATCGACAAAATGTCTTAGCAGGTGGTAGTGGTCCAGGTACCTCTGCTGCAGTATTTTTATCCTATATTAAGAAAAGAATGCTAGAGGGTTATTATAAGAAGGTACTCCTTTGCGCAACAGGAGCCTTGATGAATCCAACTATGATTAATCAAAAGAATAGTCTACCTTGTATTGCACATGCTATATGCATGGAGGTGGAATCATGATTTATTTATATGCATTTTTAATTGGCGGAGCCATCTGTGGTCTTGCAGAAATAATAAAAGACACATTTAAATTAACTGTAGGACATATGACTGTATTATTCGTTTGCCTTGGAACTCTTTTAGATTTCGGTGGATTTTATGATCGTTTGCTTGATTTTGCAGGAGCTGGTGCTGCATTACCTATTACAAACTTTGGACATTCATTAGTTCATGCAGGATTAGAAAAAGCTCAAGAAGTAGGCTACATTGGCATCTTTACAGGAATTTATGGTAAAACAAGTGCGGGTATAGCCTTTACCATATTCTTATCTGTAATGATAGCTTTAATTTTTAGCCCTAAAAAGTAGAAGACCATAAGGTCTTTTTCTTTTTAGGGTTTCTTATAAAATTTAATAGTTTTTTTAAAGAAAATATTGTATAATTGTTGGGAATAGGAAGTGAGATTCATGAATGAGGTAAAAAATCCAATCCTAGAGCCAAATAAAACTGTAGCGGTAGTGAGTTACTTTTTGTTAACTCTTTTAGGAGGAAGTATTTTAATCACCTTACTGGCATTCTTTTATAATGGCACGCATAGCTTAGGGTTAAGTCCAACTCGATTACTAGAGGTCGTTTCTACTACAAATTTTAAAGATTTAGAAGAAGCACATAAGAAGCTTTATG
>JAIDMV010000002.1 GCA_029050385.1 Anaeroplasmataceae bacterium
GCTATGACGTAGGTACAGATTATCTTTATACCTATGTGAAGTATTTTGAACATTTTCAAAAAGGCTGGAGGCCATATAGCCATGAACCATTATTTCAATTATTAAATATTTGTTTGGTTTCGCTGAATTTGAGTTATGTATGGTTGTTTGCTATCTCGGGCTTCATTATAATAGCGTGTATGTTCTATTATATATTTAAATATTCGCCGATGCCAATTTATAGTGTAGTTATATTTTTTTGTTCTTCCATATTTTTCAACTCGCTTAATAATGTTCGTCAGTATATAGCGATTGCGATAGCAATTATTGGCCTATCACAGAAAAATGTAATTAAGACGATAGTTTTTATTGGAATAGCAGCAATGTTCCATATGACGGCAATAATTTATATTGCAGTATATATTCTGATAAGATTTTTGAAAAATAAAAGAATTACTCAAAGCAATATGTTGACGTTTTCTATAATCTGCATGATAGCTACTCCTATTTTTATAATTTTATTAAAGAAACTTCTAGCTATAACACCATATTCCTATTTCTTAAATTCTTTGGATGGCGGCTTTTCTATTTTAATAATCTTAGTCAATTTCATTGTTTTTATATTTACTTTATTTTATTATGACAATAAGGACAAAGAATACCAAAAATTAGCCTTATTTCAATTGATTACCGTAATCTGTTGTATAAGTTCTATGTTATTACGCAATGAAGAATTGTGGATGAGAATTATGCGAATGTTTTCCGTATTTCAAATCATCCTTATTCCCAAAATTGTATTAAGAGAAAAGAATAAGATTTCTAGAATTTTTCTTATTTTTGTTTTTGTTTTGATTTTTTCTGTATATACTTTTTATACCGTATATTTACATGGAGGGTTAGAAGTTTTCCCATATCATTTCGTTTTTGGAAAAGTTTAAAATGTAAAGGAGTTGGAAAGTGTGTTATTACAGCGCTGTTTTTATAAGATAAAATATATAATTTCTTCTAGAAAAAGAAAAATTGTACATAATCATCAGCATATCAAACCATATAGTATAATTTCTTGTAACTGCATAGGGGGATTATTGTATCATGATTTTAAAAAGCAATTTTTATCTCCAACAATTAATCTTTATATTGAGTCACCAGATTTTATAAAGCTTTGCTATAATTTAAAAGAGTACATGGAAGCTGATGTTACAGAATTAAAGACCAATCAAAAATATCCTATAGGTCTTTTGAAAGACATTAAAATTCATTTTTTACATTACAACTCATTTGATGAAGCTCGAAAGAAATGGAATGAAAGAAAAAAAAGAATAGATTGGGATAATATTTTTATTATAATGTCAGATCGTGATAATTTTAAAGAAGAATTGGTAGATGAGTTCTTGTCGCTCCCGTATAAAAAAGTCTTATTCTCTCACAAGGATTATAAGAAAGATGAAATTGTATTTGTAGAACGAGATAAAAACAAAAGAGAAGTAGCAGATTTAACGAAGTATTTCAACCTGAAGGGTGTAAAGGTTTATGAATATTATTTTGATTTTGATAAGTGGTTGACAGGAAATTTTGCCACAGGAGAGTGTAAGAAATGAACGAGGATATCAAATTATATGTAGTTACACATAAAGAATCACAATATCTTCCTAAAGATAGGACGTTTATAGGTGTTGGAAATAATAAAGATATTTCAAATGTGCATATTTATGATAATCAAGGTGAAAATATTGCAGATAAAAATTCATCTTTTTGTGAACTCACAGCATTATATTGGATGTGGAAAAACGACTCCTCTACTATAGTTGGGCTTGAGCATTATAGAAGATTTTTTTGTACTAAGCATTGTATATTTAAGCCTAGACCAATTCAATTAAAGAAGATTAAGGCGATATTATCTAAATACGATTGCATAGTCTCTCAAAATTATATTTTTAGAGAAGGAATTTATACATATTATAGTAAAAATCATATCATAGAAGATTTAGATTTGTGTAGAGAAGTTATAGAAGAGAAAACGCCTGAGTATTTACCTAGCTTTGACGAAGTGATTCATGGAAAAAAAGCAGTAATGTGTAATATGTTTATCATGTCAAAATCATTATTAAATGATTATTGCGATTGGTTATTTAGCATTCTTTTTGAAGTGGAAAAGAAGATAAGTATTTCAGAACGAGATAATTATCAAAAAAGAGTATATGGCTTCCTGTCAGAAAGATTATTTAATGTTTGGTTATACAATAAAAAATTAAAGATGTATCATTTGCCTATTTATATGCCAGATGAAAAACCTTGGTTAATTAAAATTAAGAATTTAATAAAAAAGCTAATCAGAAGATAGTATTGGAGGGCTTATGGCCAATTATTTAATAACAGGTGGGGCTGGATTTATAGGAACAAATTTTTGTTTATATATGGTAGAAAAATACCAAAACGATAGGTTTATTTGTTATGACGCATTAACATATGCAAGTAATTTAAAAGGGATAAAATTATTAAAAAATAATTTGAATTTTAAATTCATTTATGGAAATATTTGTGACAAGAAGAAAGTGGAAAAAGTTCTTGAAAAAGAAAAAATTGATGTGATTATTAATTTTGCTGCAGAAACACATGTGGATAGAAGTCTTATGGATGCCAAGCCTTTTATAAAAACTAATGTAGAAGGTACACAAATTCTATTAGATTGTGCAAAGAAATTTAATATAAAAAGATTTCATCAAGTTTCTACTGATGAGGTTTATGGAGATTTGAATTTGGAGGATGATTCTTTTGTAGAAACCTCGAATTTATATCCTTCTAATCCGTACTCTGCCTCTAAAGCAGCTGCAGATTTACTTGTTTTAGCTTATTATAGAACTTATGGTTTGCCTTGTACTATTTCTCGATGCTGTAACACATATGGACCATATCAGCATCAAGAAAAACTCATTCCTATGGTAATAAAAAAAGGTTTGTCCAATCAGCAAATACCAGTTTATGGGACGGGTAAAAATATTAGAGATTGGATTTATGTGTTAGATCATTGTACAGCAATAGATGCCATTGTAAGAAAAGGAAAACCTGGCGAAATTTATAATGTGAGTGGAAAATGTGAATACTCAAATATAGAAATTATAGAAACAATTTTAAACCAGTTAAAAAAACCAAAGGATTTAATATATTATGTGAATGATCGATTAGGGCATGATTTTAGATATTCGATGGATTTAAATAAGATTTCTAAAGAATTAAAATGGGAAGCTAAAACCTCTTTATTAGATGGTTTGGCTAAAACAATCAAGTGGTATCAGGAGGACTAAGAGATGGCTCAAAAAAAATATGATTTTTTGATTGTAGGCGCAGGATTGTTTGGAGCGGTTTGTGCTTATGAATTGAGAAAAAAAGGAAAAAAAGTATTAGTTATAGATAAAAGAAATCATATAGGTGGGAATATTTATACAGAAAAAATTGCTGATATTCAAGTGCATAAATATGGCGCCCATATTTTTCATACACATAACAAAAAGATTTGGGATTATGTGAACCAATTTGCAGATTTCAATAATTATATAAATTCACCTGTTGCGGTTTATCATAATGAAATTTATAATTTACCTTTCAACATGAACACTTTCTCAAAAATGTGGAATATTAAAACTCCAGCAGAGGCAAAGGCCTATATTGAAAAAGAGAAAGAAGTATATCATTTTGATGATCCAAAAAATTTGGAGGAGCAAGCCATCAATTTGGTTGGTCCCACTTTATATGAAAAATTAGTTAAGGGATATACCGCTAAACAATGGGGCAGACCATGTACAGAGCTTCCTCCCTTTATCATAAAAAGATTACCTGTTCGGTTCACATATGATAATAATTATTTTAATGACAGATATCAAGGCATACCTGTAGGTGGATATACTCAAATAATAGAAAAAATGCTTATGGGAGTTGATGTTCAGCTTGAGGTGGATTATTTTTCAAACAAAGCAGAATTTGACCAAATTGCAGAACGCCTTATTTATACTGGACCAATTGACCAATTCTTTGATTATTGTTATGGACCGTTGGAATATAGATCTTTACATTTTGAATCTGAAGTATTAAATGAAACCAATTATCAAGGAAATGCAGTTATAAATTATACAGCTTATGATGTTCCTTATACAAGAATTATTGAGCACAAGCACTTTGAGTTTGATTCTACAAGCCCTCAAACGGTCATTACCAAAGAATATCCAATGACATGGAAATTAGGGGAAGAACCATATTATCCTATCAACGACGAAAAGAATAATTCTTTGTACGAAAAGTATAGAATTTTAGCAAGCCAACAAACCAATGTGGTTTTTGGTGGTAGATTGGGACAATATCGTTATTTTGATATGGATGATGTTATAGAATCTGCATTAGAAGTAGTAGAAAAACTATAAAAGAAAGCCACTATAAATCTTTTTTGGAGGTGATAACCATGGAAGAAAAAGTTAATATACATGAACAGAATGATGTTATAGCCCCTCAAAGCATTAAAAAGAATTATCTTTATAATGCTGTAGCTAAAATATTTTCTTTGCTAATTCCTATTTTGGTTACGCCTTATTTAGCAAGAGTTTTAGAAGCAGATGGAAATGGAGTTATCAGTTTTATAGCTTCAATTGTTTCTTATTTTGTGATTGCGTCTAACATAGGAATTGAGACTTATGGGCAAAAATATATTTCTTCAAATAGAAATGATAAGGCAGAAATAAAAAAATTTTTCTATGAAATTTTTTTATTAAGGGCACTTTTAACTGGGATTTGCTTGGTCATTTATCTTGTTACCTTTGTTTGTTTTTTAGGTGGAGAGAACTATTTGCTATATGCAGTATATGGAATTACTTTGTTAGGTGTTGCCTTAGATTTTACGTGGTTTTTTCAAGGAGTAGAAGATTTTAAAAAGATTGCATTTGCAAATGTCATATCAAAAATAATTTATATAGTATTAATTTTTGTATTTGTTAAGACAAAATCAGATATATTAATCGCTAGTCTAATTACTGTGATAACGTCATTTACCCCATATTTATTT
>JAIDMV010000020.1 GCA_029050385.1 Anaeroplasmataceae bacterium
ATTTTCATCTGTAATACGATAACTAATATTGCTAATAGAAGCTAATGACTTTGTTCCATCCTCCCAAATGTAATACGCTTTTAATCCTCTAGTATCTAAAGTGTCTCCTATTGCATAGGTTTTCTTCATATCTGTTGTATCAATCTCTACTCCACTAGCTGTTGCACGACTAGACTGGAAGGTAATACTATATAAACGATTGGATGCATCATTAGAAATCAACTGGTAAGTTCCCGCTTCTAATCTACAATACAAAATAGAGGTGTAGTTGCTCTTATGACCAAAGGCTTCATAAACTTGATTATCCTTTGTAAAAGAAACTGTAGTACCATACAAATCTGCAACTACCATAAAGATATCCGTTTGGTAAGGGATTGTAATTTCTATTCCCTCTGTGGTTGGTATAGCAATATAGGAATGATAGGTCTCCGTGTTATAGGTATGCTCCACTGGATTACCGCTCTCTTCTTTTGTTTTTAAAATGGTTGAATTCACTTTGATTTTGGCAACAGAATTATTCATTGCTTCATAGGAACTCATAAATTCAAAGTTGCCATTTTCGTCTAGAGGCAATTCATCCATTAAATAATCCATTTTATATACATAACTATTTAAAGAATCTTGATCATATACCATAATTTCAAATGTAGCAGTTATATCTTCTCCATAAGAAACAACAATGTTCTTCTTACCTGGAGTTGATAATGGTTGGGTCAATTCTACATCAGAATCTTTTATGGACAGATCATATTCTGTTAAAGTTACCTCTTGTCCATCAGCTAGACTTCCACGTACTACTAATCCAGATGGATCAAAAATAGCTCCTACTGGATATAAAATTTTACAATTTGTATAATCTAAAGATATACTTTTTACTACGTTAGCTAAAACCTTAACCGTGTAGGTTGTACTGAATTCCTTATAAGTCACGGTCACAACTACATCCCCAGGTTCAAGAATAGAAACATCTGAGAATGTTGCATAGCGAGTTACATTTTTCATGGTATCATCACTATAAACAGCCCAAACAAATAATTCTTGATGAGAATAAGTTCTTGTACCACTTTGATAAACTGAATCAGATTCAATCACAGTACCTGTTCGATCCGTAACACAGATACTCTCCACAACAACAGATGGAGTAGGTCCTGGTCCTGGTGTTGGAGTAGGATCTGGCTTTTTCTTACAGCCTACAAGTAATATCAAAGCAATCAGGCATAAACAAGTCATAATTTTTTTCATAGAATGCCACTTCCTTTTTTACTAAATCACAGAAATGCGATAACTATCTACAAGTCCTTCATATTCAATAATAATTGTATATGTAGAAGCATAGTCAAAATTAGACACTTCTACTCCTCTAAGTTCAAATCGAATCCTACAATTCGTAGGAAGAATATGTCTTTTTAGAACATCATCTTCATAATATAAGATATCTAAACCTGCTGAAGAATAAGCTTCTCCTACTCTAAACTGCAGTCTAGCAGAGGTATAATCTATAACTATCTTCTTTACAGGCTCGCGATATAAAACAACAATTCCATAATAGGCATCCATATTGTC
>JAIDMV010000200.1 GCA_029050385.1 Anaeroplasmataceae bacterium
ATATTTGTATAAGAGACAGCTTGCAAGAAGCCTTAGTTCCTCTAAAGGAAAATCATATTCTTCTAAGATTTTAAGCATCTCTCTTCCTACAGCACCTGTAGCTCCTAAAATGCCTACTCTATACTTTTTCATCTTTACCACTCCTTTATTTTCATCAAAATACAACCGCTAGAAACTAGCCGTCCAGTATTATTTAATGCATTACTTTTATTTTTGTATATTACAAAGACCTCAGGCCATCAATTAAAGCTGTCTTTGTTATCGTCTTTTCATCCTTCAGCTTTAAAACCTTGGCAGGAACTCCACCAACAACTGTATTAGGAGCAACATCTGCTATCACTACAGATCCAGCAGCAACAACAGCTCCCTTGCCTACTCTTACACCTTCAATGACAACAGCATTAGCACCTATTAAAACTTCATCCTCTATTACAACAGGCTCCTTTGAAGCAGGTTCAACAACACCTGCTAAAACAGCACCTGCACCGATATGACAGTTTTTCCCCACAATGGCTCTTCCGCCTAATACAGCACCCATATCAATCATTGTGTTTTCACCAACTACTGCACCTATGTTCAAGATAGCTCCCATCATAATTACAGCATGATCATGAATTTCAACCATATCTCTGATAATTGCACCTGGTTCTATACGAGCATTGCATTTTCTTATATCTAATAGTGGGATTGCAGAATTCACAGAGTCTCCTTCAAAAACAACATCTAAAATAGATTTCTTATTCTTCTCTATAAAATCCTTTATTTTATTATATTCACCAAATAAAACATAAAGGCTAGGCTCTCCAAAAAAACGGATCTCATACTCCTTAAAATCAAGCTCTACCTTACTCTTTAAATAACATTTAACTGGTGTCTTTTTAGGAGAGGTATGAATAAGATTTATAATTTCTTCTGCATTCACTTTTTACTTCCTCCAAATAAGACATCCTCCATATCGTAATACCCAACAGGCTGATTTATAAGGAAGTGAGCTGCCTTTATTGCACCTACCGCAAAAATCTTTTTGGATTGGGAACTATGCTTTAAAGTAATCGTCTCATCTTCTCCACAATAAAGCACCTCATGTTCTCCTACGATTGAGCCTCCTCTTATAGAATGTATCCCTATTTCATTTGGTTTACGAGGACTATAGCCTAAACGCTCATAATTTGGGGTAAAGTCTGTCGCCTCTATTGCACTATTGAGTAACATTTTCGCTGTTCCACTAGGACTATCCACCTTATGATGATGATGTGCTTCTAGGATTTCTATATCAAAACTATCCTTTAATATTGGTGTAATTTCTTTTACAAGACGATTGAGTAAAATCACGCCTAAGGAAAAGTTTGCACTCCGTAAAACTGGAACATGATTAGATAACTCTTTGATTTTTAATAGTTCATTTTCTGAATACCCTGTAGTTGCAAAAACGACAGGCTTTTTATACTTTTTTGCAAATTCAAGGATCATATCTAAATTTGCAGGGTTAGAAAAATCAATAATACAATCAAAATTCTTATCTGTTTCTTCTAGATTTTTATATTCGCATTCTAAAGCTACAGGATATGCAAGTTCACTTGCTAAAAGCTCACATACTATATGTCCCATTGCTCCATAGCCAACAACACATGCTTTCATTAACACAACAACTCCTTATTCTCATCTAAAATATGAATCATCTTTTTATACAAATCATCGTCCATCGGAAATAATGGCATTCTATAGTTTCCAACAGAAAAGCCTAAATAATTCATAGCTGCCTTCACAGGAATAGGATTGGTTTCAAAGAATAAAGAATTTGCGATAGGAAGGAGTTTTCCTTGAAGTTCTTTTGCTTCTTTATATCTTTCCTCTAAACAAAGCTCACATAAACTATGAGTTTGCTTAGGACAAATATTTGCTAAAACAGAAATTACACCAGTTGCACCTATGGACATCATAGGTACAATAATATCATCATTTCCTGATAGCATTACAAAATCTTGATTTAAGTATCTAGAAATACCTACAGCATAGCTCATATTTCCAGAGGCTTCCTTGATGCCACAAATATTCTTATGCTTAGAAAGAATTTCTACTGCAGATATGCTGATAGACATTCCTGTTCTTGATGGTACATTATATAAAATAATAGGTACACTTGAGGCCTCAGCAATACTTTCAAAATGATGAATCAAACCTTTTTCATTTGTTTTATTATAATAAGGCGTAATTACAAGCAAATAATCTACACCTAAGGTAGAAAAAAGTTTGGCCTTTTCTATTGCCTTAGTTGTGTCATTAGACCCCGCCCCAACAATGATGGGAACTCTCTTATTTACTATAGAAACACTAAACTTTATAATCTCTAGCTGTTCTTCTAAAGAAAGTGTTGTTGCCTCAGCTGTAGTCCCTAAAATTACAATACCATCCGTTTGATTTTTGATATGATATTCTAAAAGCTTCTTAAGCTCAGAATAGTTCACTTTACCATCTGCTAAAAATGGTGTTACCAGTGCGACTAAACTTCCTTTTAACATTCTAAACACTCCTTTACTTGTCCAATATAAGAAAGAACTGCTGGTCCTTCCATTAAAACATTTTCTTTTTTCGTTATTTCAATTTTTAAGCTTCCATATGGTAATAATACGGACACTTTATTCTTTGTCAATTTTAATCTTGCGCAAGTAACAACACTGGCACAAGCACCTGTACCACAGGCAAGTGTCCAGCCTACCCCACGCTCATAGGTTTTTATCTCAATATGGGTTTCATCGATAAGATGAACAAAATTAACATTCGTTTGTTTTTTAAAAAGACGATTTTTACATATCTTTTCAGCAAAATTTAGCACTTCAGAATCTAAGCTATCAACAAAAATAACTGTGTGTATCGTTCCCATAAAAAAGGAATAAATCGTTAAAGAATACTTTTCAATAGTTAAAAGTCTACCGAAGGATTTAATGTCATCCGAAACATGAATCATAGAATTTGAAAAACTAGGTTTCCCCATATCTATTTTGCACAAAAAAGGATCCTCACTCGTAATTTCAATCTTCATCATTCCTGCTAAGGTAAAACAATCAAATTGCTTTGTAGTTACAATTCTTTTCTCATAAACGTATCTTGCAAAGCAGCGGATGCCGTTTCCACACATACTTGCCCTTGAGCCATCCTGATTATAAAAAATCATTTCAAGCGGATTTGTTTTAACAATGATTAAACCATCTGCTCCTATACCAAAACGCCTGTCACAAAGTTCTTTCGCAAGAGTAGAATATTCCACATTAGGTTCATATTCAATTATACAAAAATCATTGCCACAGCCATGCATCTTATAAAATTCCATTTAAATTTCCCTTTCTATAAGTTCTGCTAAGGACTGACGTTTCACTACAAGTTCATCTTTTCCATCCTCAACAAATACAACTGCAGGTGTTAGTGCCTTATTATAATTACTACTCATAGAATAACCATAGGCTCCTGTAGAATAGGTAACTAACAAATCATTTCGTTGAGCCTCTGGAAGTAAAATATTTTCTATAATAATGTCTCCACTTTCACAGCACTTTCCTGCAATGGTTACTATTTTATTTTTAAATTGATTTTCTTTACCAACAATCTCTGCATGATAAAGGGCCTGATATAAAGCGGGTCTGATGTTATCCGTCATACCACCATCAATGAAATAATAGAGCTTATTGGGGGTTTGCTTAATTCCACCAATCGTATATAGAGTTTGTCCTGCTTCTGCAACTATACTTCTTCCTGGCTCAATACATATTTTATGAAGATGAGCATTTTGTTTCATAAGCTCGTTTTCCATAGTTTGAACTAAATGCTTAGATACCTCTTCATAAGGTATTGGATGATCAGCATCTGTATAGGTGGTCCCAAATCCTCCACCTAAATTGATATCTAATGGCTGGTCAAAGGTCTTTATAATTTCCACTAATTTTTTAATTGTGGCATCATAAGGAGCTAAATCAAAGATTTGAGAACCGATATGAGAATGAAAGCCTTGAAGATGAATATAACTGGATTGCTTTATAAGATCTAGCATTTCTGCATATTCTTTCCCCTGATATAGCACTCCAAACTTAGAGTCAACATGAGCGGTAACAATATATTTATGTGTATGGGCCTCTACTCCAACGTTTAGACGAATATAAATATGTACATTCTTTTTCAATTCTTGTGTAATTTGGTGAAGAAGCTCTAGTTCCATCAAATTATCTACAACTATTGTTCCAACAGCTTCTTTAACAGCATAGGTGAGTTCTTCTAGACTTTTATTATTTCCATGGAAATATATTTTTTCCATAGGGAATCCTACCATCTTAGCTGTATATAGTTCTCCTAAGGATACTACATCTAAAGATAGATTATATCGCATAAGTAGTCTAAGCATTGCCTTAATATTTAACGCTTTAGATGCATAAATCAATTCTGTTTCAAATTGATTTGATTTAAAGTTATTTTGATATTTACAAATAATATCCTTCATCAAATCTACATCATAAATATATAAAGGTGTTCCATATTTTTCTTTTAAATTCTGATAGTTCATACTTCACCTCTTAATAAAAATAAGCGCTTATAGCGCTTAGGGTTTTTCTTTTTCTAGCGCCTCTACATAGTATTATGTAGGAGTGATATAGGTATTCCCTATATCCCCATAAAAATTCTATGCCTAGAACTTTTATTCGGCAATGGTTACCTTTCTTCTACTTCACAGAATGCCTTCTCCATAGATTACTCATTTACATTGCTACCTCTATGATTCAAATATAACAAAAATATTTTACCATATTCTTTTAAAATTGTCTATCATTTTGTTTCTAGTGTTGCAATTTTTGCAAGTCTACCTAATGCCTTAATACCATCTATTGCTTGTTTATTGTGATAAAGCGTAGCTAACTTTAAAGGAGTAAATTGATAAGAATCCATCATATTGACATTCTTTAAGGTCATAGCCTTTTCTATAAGCTTCGAATCATCCATATAAATTGCATAATGAAGAGGATATCTTCTGCGATAGGTAGTCATTTTATAAGCTCTTTTTCGTTCTTCTATGTATTCCTTGATTTCTTTTGTTGCAATATCATATATCGTTTCAGCATTTTTATTTTTAAAATCTAAAAATGCTCCATGACTCAATAAGAGATCAATTAGTTCTTTATTTTCATTTTTAACTGCATAGAATAAAGCTGTTTCATTCATATGATTTTTCATATTGATAAACACTGGATATTCTAAGATAAATTTTACCATAGCGATTGAGTCTCGTTCAGAAGCTACAATAAGTGGGGTATTCCCAATATAATTTGTCTCTTCTAACCATACCTCAAAGCCACCATATTTTTTCAATAGGAGGGGCGCTTTTGCACGAACAAAAGCCATACAAATGGTTTCCTCATTATTATCCTTTTCTCCCATATCCAGCTTATACTTTTCTAAATAGAGATCTATCATCTTTTCTTTACGATATCTACAGGCAAGATATAAAGGGGTATGTCCATCCTTATTCTTTTGCATAGGGTTTCCATTTGTCGTCATCAAAACACGTAGATAATTTAATCGATTATATAAAACAGCGTAATGAAAGCTAGTATTTCCTTTTTTATCGGCCAAATCAACATCAATATAGGCGCGGAGTAAAATCTGTACTGCATCATTCGACTGAAGCTTGATGGCATAGCACAGCAAAGACATTCCCTTTGCATCTACTACATTAACATTGCCATGTTCGAGATAGCTATTTAATTGTTTCCAATTTTGATCTAAAATAGCTTGAAATGGATTTATCATCTTTTATTTACTGCATCCTTAAACACTTTTGCTGATTTAAACACAGGAGCTTTTGAACCTTCAATCAGTATTTCCTCTCCTGTTTGGGGATTTCTGCCTGTCTTTTTTGCACGCTCATGAACCTCAAATGTGCCAAATCCAGAAATAACAGCTTTATCTCCATGGATTAATGCTTCTGTAATTACATCAAATAACGCTGCTGTAATTTCTTCTACTTGCTTTTTTGTATAATTTGTTTTATCTGCTATTCTTGCTACTAATTCTGGTTTATTCATCGACAAAATCCTCCACTATGAAACTCGTATATGACAAATAATAGCATATTTTTAAAAAATTGAAAAGAAAATATTTTAGTAAAATGTTTTCAAGAAAGAAAAATATGGCTACTCTTCTTAAGTAGCCATAAAATGAGAATTAAATATGACGAATAATTCCACTAAAAAGATTGATTCCTTTAGAATTCGTTATGACATAGCCAAAGCTACGATCAACTACAAAATCATAATAGATTTCCTTTACTTCACTTGGGCCAGGAGCACCTGCTCCTTCAAAGAAGGTTACTGCTCCACCTTCTATTCCCTTACGATTCACGACAAGTTTTGCAGATTGGCTTACACCATTACAAACGAGTTTCCCATCTGAAAGATTAGAGAAGTCTGATGTTTCGATATGGAAGATATCTGATATACCTAGCTTTGTAAGAATCTCCTCTAAATGTAGGCTACTTTCTGCCTGAAATTCTGGAAATAGGACACGAGTAAAATATCGTTCCTTTGCTTCTTCATTTTCTTTTTCGTACTCTCGCTTGCAAAGAGCAGAAATCACCTCGCTCGTAAATATCTGGTCTATATCATATTCTTCTTTAGGAACAATAAAATGCACTTTATATCCAGATGATGTAGAGGTGTAAAACTCTCTATATTCTTCTTGTTCATAAGCCTTACCTAAAATATACTTACCCATCATAAGTTTTTTAGTTATTTTACTGCCATCCGCATTGGTAAAATCATATTTTGCATCTGTTAATTTTATTTCTTTTCCTGTGGATTGCCAAACATCTTTTAAATACAAAGTGTTCATCAAAAGGAAAATCGTATCTTTTGATATAGAAAAGTCTGGTTTTAAAAATCCATCTGTCTGCTTACTGATGAAAGCTTTTATATAGCGATTCACATAATCTATTTTCTTCATATCTAGACTATGAGAATAACTGTAATAATGATTGGCAAGATTGTTTAAGCCTGTTTCCTTAAATACTGCATTTTTATCTAGCCAAATGGAATTGGTAAGCTTACATTTTGTTTTGGATGGATCATCTGCATAGAAACCAACACGATTGATTTCTTGATATAACTTTTCATAATTTAAAGCTAATGTAGCATAGTCCATTCCCATAGCGTCTAAGATTTGTTGCCTTGAGGCCCCATCACTACACTCTACCGCAAGTGCCAAAGCACTAAATAAAGAAACTGGTGACATAACAGTATTTTCAGATGAACCAAGTTCTTCTACTGCCAAAGAGGCAAGTTCACCCGAAAATATATTGACAGTATCACAAAATTCTGCATAGGAATCTGAAGGATTTTCCTTATCCTTTGGTTCTATAACCTGCTTTAATAGATGAACAGCTGAATTCATTTTATTGTTTTCTACTTGTCTAAAAGTAACTAAGCCAATTGTAAGAATCAAAATGATTGAAACTATTCCAGCTATGGAAAGTGTTAGTTTATTGAAAAAAGGATTTCTACCTGTTTTCTTTTTTATGCTATTTAAATAAATTTTACTTTCTAAAGAGGAATCCACTTTCGGAACTTCCTCTTTTAATTCTTTTAATTTATCCTCTAAATTCATAAGTATTTCTCCATTTCTTCTAAAATGATATTCCTTGCCCGCTCTAAACGCTTCTTTACTGCAGATAAAGAAATATTTAGAATATGAGCGATTTCATTTGTTTTTAAAGAATTATAATAATATAGAATTATAACTTCTTTATACTTTTTTGGAAGATGCTTTACAATTCGTGCTAAAACATCGGTTTCTTTTTTTAAGCTTTTATCCGGATAAGCCTCTAAAATTTCTTGGGAAAGAGTTACTTTAGTGTGATAGGATGTTTTCACATAGTTCTTACA